>NZ_QQWV01000063.1:0-14598 GCF_003951715.1 Sphingomonas sp. ABOLH
GGTCTCGCGAACGATCCCGACATGGCCAGCACCTGCGGCCCCCCCGCCCGCGCGGGGGTACGGGGGTGATCCTCGATCCTGCCGTACCCCCGCGCGGGCGGGGGGGCCGCAGGTGCTGGCCATGTCGGGATCGTTCGCGAGACCGTACCCCCGCGCAGGCGGGGGTCCAGGGTTACGGGCGGGGGCGCTTGTGGCTCTGGACCCCCGCCTGCGCGGGGGTACGGGTTTGTTGGGGCACGGAGCGGCCGGCCGGCAGAAGAAGCGGGACCCCGGGTCGAGCCCGGGGTGACGGTGGGGGTGGGCTGACGGTGGAGGAAACGGGCGCGGGTCTCGGTTAGCGTACCAACGCCCTGCCCCCTGCACCCGAAACCGGTTCGCGGGCGTTACAAGTTTCGCTGCGCCCTGGTCTGCGCAGCATCCGGGGCAACAGAAAGCAGCATCATGGGCGAACCGTCCGATTTCGAACTCTCGCGCCGTGGCGTGCTGACCGCCGGGGCGGCCGGGGCCGCGCTGGTGGCGGCGCCATTGTCGGCGACGCAGGCGGCCCCCGCCCCTGCCCCGCCGGCGATGCCGGTGCGGCTGAACGTCAACGGGACGGTGCGCGAGCTGACGCTGGATACGCGGACGACGCTGCTGGATGCGCTGCGCGAGCATCTGCACCTGACCGGCACCAAGAAGGGCTGCGACCATGGCCAGTGCGGTGCGTGCACGGTGATGGTCGAGGGCAAGCGGATCAATAGCTGCCTGACGCTGGCGGTGATGCATGACGGCGATGCGATCACCACCATCGAGGGGCTGGGCACGCCCGAGCGGCTGCACCCGATGCAGGCGGCGTTCGTCAAGCATGACGGCTATCAATGCGGATATTGCACGCCGGGGCAGATCTGTTCGGCGGTGGCGGTGCTCGACGAGATCCGGCGCGGCATCCCCAGCCATGTGCAGGCCGACCTGACCGCCAAACCGCGCGCGACCAATATGGAGCTGCGCGAGCGGATGAGCGGCAATATCTGTCGCTGCGGCGCCTATTCCAACATTGCCGATGCCATGGCGGAGGTCGCGGGCGCATGAAGGCATTTACCTATGAGCGCGCGAAGGACCCGGCCGAGGCGGCGCGGATCGTCGCGACCCGGCCCGGCGCGAAATTCATCGCCGGCGGGACCAACCTGCTCGACCTGATGAAGCTGGAGGCGGAGACACCGACTCATCTGGTCGATGTGCAGGATCTGAAGCTCGACCGGATCGAGCGGACGTCGGATGGCGGGCTGCGGATCGGGGCGCTGGTCAGCAATACCGACCTTGCCGCCCATGACCGGGTGCGGCGCGATTATGGCGTGCTGACGCGGGCGATCGTGGCGGGCGCGAGCGGCCAGTTGCGCAACAAGGCGACGACGGCGGGCAATCTGCTGCAACGCACGCGCTGTCCCTATTTCTACGACACCAACATGGCGTGCAACAAGCGCAAGGTCGGCTCTGGCTGTGCGGCGATCGGCGGCTATTCGCGGCAATTGGGCGTGATCGGTGTGTCGAACGACTGTATCGCGACCTTTCCAGGCGACATGGCGGTGGCGATGCGGGTGCTGGACGCGGTTATCGAGACGGTCGACGGCAGCGGGCAGACGCGGCGGATTCCGATCGCCGAGTTTCACCGGCTATGGGGTGACCGGCCCGATCTCGACACGGTGCTGAAACCCGGCGAGCTGATTACCGCGGTCACCCTGCCCCGTCCGATCGGCGGCAAACATTTTTACGAGAAGGTGCGCGACCGGGCGTCCTATGCCTATGCCTTGGTGTCGGTCGCGGCGGTGATCCAGCGCGACGGCACGGGGCGTGTGGCGTTCGGCGGCGTGGCGCCGCGTCCGTGGCGGGTCGAGGCGGCCGAGGCGTTGCTGCCGCAGGGTGCTGCCGCCGTGACGGCCCGGGCGTTTCAGGGCGCGACGCCGACCAAGGACAATGCGTTCAAACTGCCGCTCGCGACCCGCGCGCTGGCCTCCGTCATCGCGCAGGCGAAGGGGTAATTCCATGAAGTTCGAAACCCCCGCCGGCACCAATCCGATCGACCGGCAAATGGTGGTCGGCCGTCCGCGTGCGCGGATCGACGGGCCGAAAAAGGTCGCCGGCACCGCGCCCTATGCGTTCGAACATGCCCGCGACGTGCCGAATGCGGCCTATGGCGTGATCGTCGGGGCGGGCGTGGGCAAGGGGACGATCCGCTCGATCGACCTCAGCGCCGCGCGCGCTGCGCCGGGCGTGCTGGCGATCGTCACCGCCGACAGCGCGGGGCCGCTGGGCAAGGGGCGGATGAACACCGTCAAGCTGCTCGCCGGGCCGGCGATCGACCATTATCATCAGGCGGTGGCGGTGGTCGTCGCCGAAAGCTTCGAACAGGCGACCGCCGCTGCGCAGCTGGTGCGGGTCGATGTTGCGCGCATCAAGGGCCGGTTCGACCTGGAAGAGGGGCTGGCTAGCGCCAAGCCGGCGCCGGGTGACGACGGCAAGCCCGAGGCGCGGGTCGGCGATTTCGAAGGGGCTTATGCCGCAGCCCCGGTCAAGCTCGACGCCGAATATACCACGCCCGACCATAGTCATGCGATGATGGAGCCGTTCGCCTCCACCGCGCGCTGGGACGGTGACGCCCTGACGATCTGGACGTCGAACCAGATGGTCGATTGGGGGCGCGGCGATCTGGCCAAGACGCTGGGCATTCCCAAGGACAAGATCAATCTGCAATCGCCCTATGTCGGCGGCGGGTTCGGCGGGAAGCTGTTCCTGCGGGCGGACGCGGTGCTGGCGGCGCTGGGGGCGAAGGCGGCGAAGCGGCCTGTCAAGATCGCGATGGCGCGGCCGATGATGGCCAACAACGCCACCCACCGTCCCGCCACGAAGCAGCGCATACGGATCGGGTGCCAGCAAGACGGGACGATCACCGCGATCGCGCATGAAAGCGGATCGGGCGATCAGCCGGACGGCGGTCCCGAAGCGGCGGTCAACCAGACGAAATTGCTCTATGCCGGGGCAAACCGCCTGGCGGCGATGCGGCTTGCGGTGCTCGACCTGCCCGAAGGCAATGCGATGCGCGCGCCGGGCGAGGCGCCGGGCATGATGGCGCTGGAAGTCGCGATGGACGAGATGGCGGAAAAGCTGGGCATGGACCCGGTCGCGTTCCGCATCAAGAACGACACGCAGGTCGATCCGTCCAACCCGAACAAGCCGTTTTCGCAGCGGCAGCTGGTCCGCTGCCTGACCGAAGGCGCGGAACGCTTCGGGTGGGCGAAGCGCAATGCCAGGCCGGGGCAGGTGCGCGAGGGCAAATGGCTGCGCGGGATCGGCATGGCGGCGGCGTTCCGCAACCATGTCAACATGAAGTCGGCGGCGCGGGTGCGCCTGGTCGGCGGGCGGGTCGTGGTCGAAACCGACATGACCGATATCGGCACCGGCAGCTACACGATCATCGCCCAGACCGCCGCCGAGATGATGGGTGTGTCCGTAGAGGCGGTCGAGGTGCGGTTGGGCAACTCCGCCTATCCGGTGTCGGCCGGGTCGGGCGGGCAATGGGGCGCGCCGAACAGCACCGCGGGCGTCTATGCCGCCTGCGTCAAACTGCGCGAACAGGTTGCGGCCAAGCTGGGCCTCGGCGCCGATGCGGTGTTCGAGGGCGGGCAGGTGCGCGGCGGCGGACGGGCGGTGCCCTTGCGCGATGCCGGCGATCTCAGCGCCGAGGACAGGATCGAGTTCGGCGCGCTCGACAAGCAATATGCCTTTGCCACCTTCGGCGCGCATTTCGTCGAGGTCGCGGTCGATGCCTATACCGGGGTGACCCGCATCCAGCGGATGCTGGCGGTGTGCGCCGCGGGGCGGATCATCAACCCCGTCTCGGCGCGCAGCCAGGTGATCGGCGCGATGACGATGGGCGTCGGGTCGGCGCTGATGGAGGAGCTGGCGGTCGACAAGCGCTTCGGCCTGTTCGTCAACCACGACCTCGCCAGTTATGAGGTGCCGGTCCATGCCGACATCCCGCATCAGGAGGTCGTGTTCCTCGCCGAGGCGGACGAAAAGGCCAATCCGATGAAGGCCAAGGGCGTCGGCGAACTGGGCCTGTGCGGGGTCGGCGCGGCGGTGGCCAATGCGGTGTACAACGCGACCGGCATCAGGGTGCGGGAGTATCCGATCACGCTGGACAAGTATCTGGACAAGCTGCCGGCGGTGGTTTGAGTAGCGTCGCCCCGGGCTTGGTCCGGGGTGATGCTTGTTCTGCCGAGGACTGATCGACCCGGGGACGCCGGCACCCGCCGCCAACACGGCGGCCGCACAGCCGCCGGCCACCAGCCAGAAGCTGCCAAAGGCCTCCGCCGCCAGACGACGGGCATTGGCGATGGGACGAGGACGATCGCTGTCAGGCAGCACACGCTCCCGTCATGTCGGGAACGGCATTGCCGGCGGGCCGCGATGCCACGACCCGCCGGCGGTGGCGGTTATTCGCCGCGAAGGGTGTTGACGACCGCGATCGCGGCGACGCCGGCCAGCGTCGCGGCGAGGAACGGGCGTTCGCGCGCGAACTGGCGCGCCTGATCGATCAGCGGGCGGACGGTGGTTTCGACCGCATCCTTCGCGTCGCCATAGGTCTTCTGCACGGTGCCGCCCAGCTGGTCGGCCTTGCCCTGCCCGCGCAGCTTGTCGTTGCCGGTCGCCGCGCCGATGCCTTCCTTCAGCTTGCCGCCCAGATCGGTGGCCGCGCCGTTCAGCGTGTCGATGTTCATGGTTGGTCTCCGTCCGATTGCGAGGGAAACGTCGCGCGTCGGGATCGTCAGGCCGAACCCGTGCCAGCGAACGGGCAAGTCCGCATCGATGAACGGCGGGCGGGCCATGATGACGCCAAGCGCAACGACGAGCACGCACAACCCCGAACCCAGCGGAATATATCCTGGTATCTTTGCACTATGGCGCGCGTATCTTTGCAGGATCGCGACCGGAACGCACCATGACTTGGCCGGACGGGCAGACCCGCTGCGGCTATTCGGCGCGGAACGGCGGCCAGAGGCGGGCGGCGTGGATCAGGACTAGGATCCAGACGGTGTCGTCGGCGACTTCATAGACCAAGCGGTAACTGCGGTGTGGGGTGAGCTCGCGCGTCCCCGGCACCTCGCCTTCGTGGCCGGACAAGGGAAAGTCGGCGAGGCCGGCGGCCGCTTCGCCGAACGACCGGTCGAGGCGGACGGCGGCGGCGGGATCGCGCACGGACAGATAGTCCCAGATTGCCAGTCGGTCCGCCTCGGCCTCCGGCGTCCAGCGGACCTTCACTCCGGCGCGAGCGCGGCGCGGCGGGCGGCGAAGTCGGCTTCGACGGTATCCTGGTCACGGCCCTGCCCCGCCGCGACGGACCGGCGGGCGGCGGCGACCTTGCGCGCCAGCAGATCGGCATGATCCTGTCGAGCCTGTTCGCGCTGGATATAGTCGCGCATCAGTTCGCGGACGACCTGCGACGCCGGGCGATGGCTCGCCTCCGCCGCAGCCATGAAGGCATCGCGCAGATCGGGTTCGAGCTTCATGGTGAAGACGGCGGCTTTTGACATGGGCGTCCTCCGTTGGCGTACTGACAAGGTATATACCGTCAATACCTTGGCGGCAATGCGACGGCCGCACTGAATCAAACCGCGGTTATGCTTGCCGGATTGAAGGTTTTCATGACATAATGATGTGATCAGGGTTCAAACGGGCGGGTGCTGCGCAGCATGAATGCAATTACGGCACAGATCGGCGATCTGGCGGACGCCGGCGAGCGGATGATCGAGCGGCTGCGGCGCAAGGCGTTCCTGCCCGAAAGCCGCAAGGGCCTCAATGTCCGCTTCGGCATTGCCGAGGCGGCACAATTGCTCGGCTGTTCGACCAACCGCATCCGCATGGCGGAGGAGGACGGGCGCCTGCCCCCTGCCCCGGCCGCCGACAATGGCCGGCGCCTGGGATACAGCGTCGAGGAATTGCTGCACATGCGGCAGGTGCTGGGTGCCTCCCCCGCCCGTGCGCCGCTCGACGTGCCGGCGGTGATCGCGGTGCAGAACTTCAAGGGCGGGGTCGGCAAGTCGACCGTCACCACCCACCTCGCCCATTATTTCGCGGTACAGGGATACCGGGTGCTGGTGGTCGATTGCGACAGCCAGGCGACGACGACGACGCTGTTCGGCTTCAACCCGCATTTCAACATCACGCGCGAGGAGACGCTCTACCCCTATCTGTCGATCGATCCGACGCAGAACGACCTGTCCTATGCGGTCAAGGCGACGCCATGGCCCAATGTCGATCTGATCCCGTCGAACCTCGAACTGTTCGACGTCGAATATGAGCTGGCGGCGGCGGGATCGGACGGGGCGTCGGTGCTGGCGGCGCGGTTTCGCAAGCTGAAACAGGGGTTGATCGACCTTGCGCGGCATTATGACATCGTGCTGCTCGACCCGCCGCCGGCGCTCGGCACGATCAGCCTCGCGGTGATGCAGGCGGCGAACGCGCTGCTGGTGCCGCTGGCGGCGACGACGCCCGATTTCTGTTCGACGGTCCAGTTCCTGTCGATGATGGACCAGGTGCTGCAACAGCTGGGCAGCGCGGGGATCGAGGTCGATTACAGTTTCGTCCGGCTGATCTGTTCGAAGTTCGACGGCAACGACCCCAGCCATGCGATGGTGCGGGCGATCATGGAGCAGAGCTTCGGGCCGGCGCTGCTGCCCGTCCCGATCCTCGAATCGGCCGAGATCAGCCATGCCGCGATGCGGATGATGACGGTGTACGAGCTGGAAAAGCCGATCGGCACGCCCAAGACGCACAAGCGCTGCCGCGCGAATCTGGACGAGGCGATGGGACAGATCGAGCAGCTGGTGCGGCAGGGTTGGGGGCGGGTGGCGCCGGCGAGCGAGGAAGAGGTGGTGCATGCGGTTTGACAGCGCAAAGCGCGGCGGACGCGCGCGCAGCGCCAGTCAGCTCGAACCGCTCGGCCGACGGGCCAGCAGCCCGATCGACGGGTTCGCGCAGGCGGACCCGGCGGGGTTTGATCGCGGAGCGGCCGCCTTCTTCGTACCCCCGCGCAGGCGGGGGTCCAGGGTAACGACAGGACAGCGCCCGTGGCTCTGGACCCCCGCCTGCGCGGGGGTACGGTTCGTGGCAGGGTCAACCGATCTCGCCCCCCTCCGCGAACCCCCTTTCCTACATCGCCAAGTTCTGCATATGTTCCGCGCGGAGGTGACCCATGGCGCGTAAGCAATCCGATTATCTGGCCGCGTTGCTCGACGACGGCCCCTCCCCTGCCCCGGCCCCTACCGAACGTGGGTCCGAGCGGCTGCGCGGCACGACGCTGTTGGGCCGGGAATCGGCGCTGGCGCGGGTCGCGTCGGGCGAGGTGCGGCAGGTGACGCAGCTGCTGCTCGATCCGGCGCGGGTGCGGATCTGGCCGGGCAATGCGCGCTCCTATGCGCATCTGACCGAGGCGGGGTGCCGCGAGCTGATCGATTCGATCATCGCCGAGGGTGGGCAGAAGGTGCCGGCGGTGGTGCGGCGGGTCGAGGGCGATCCGGCGCATGATTATGAGGTGATCGCGGGCACGCGGCGGCACTGGTCGATTTCGTGGCTGCGCGCACACAGCTATCCCGACATGCAGTTCGTGGCGCAGGTCGCGACGCTGGACGACGAAGCGGCGTTCCGGCTCGCCGATCTGGAGAACCGCGCGCGGGCCGATGTGTCGGACCTCGAGCGCGCGCGCAACTATGCGGCGGCGCTGAAGACACATTACGGCAACCACGCGTCGCGCATGGCCGATCGGCTGAAGCTGTCGAAGGGCTGGCTGTCGAAGATGCTGCGGGTGGCGGCGCTGCCCGATGCGGTGGTCGCCGCGTTCGGATCGCCGGCCGAGGTGCAGCTGAAGGGCGGCTATGCACTGGCGCAGGCGCTCGACGACAAGGCGCAGGCGGCGGCGATCGTGGCGGAGGCGAAGGCGATCGCGCGCGAACAGGCGACGGCACGGGCGAAGGGGGCAGCGACCCTGCCCGCCGCCGATGTGTTGCGGCGGTTGCTCGACGCGCCGAAGCGGGGGACGAGCGAAACCGCCCCCCATATATGGCGGATGCCGTCCGGACGGCCGGCGATGACGGTGCAGAGCGCCAACCGGCAGGGTGTGACGCTGCGCCTGCATGCCGGGTCGGGCGCGAGTGTCGACGAGCTGACGCTGGGACTGCGTATCCTGTTGGCTGAGCTGGAGGCTCAGGGGCGCGGGTTGCAGCGGTGAGCGGGCAAGGTTTCCCCGGGGAAACTTTTCGCCGCGCGTGCGGGGCGGCCGGCGGGTGGCATGGGATGGCCTTGGATCGGGTTCACGCGAAGGCGCGAAGGGCGCGAAGGATATTCGCTCGCGACGAGCGTGGTCCCCTTGGCGCTGACTGGGTGGCTATCGGCGAAGCAGCCACGAACGCACCCCCTCTGCGCCCTCTGCGCCTCTGCGTGAACCAATGCTTTTCTTCCGGCGTACGGGAATGGAAAAGTTTCCCCGGGGAAACTTCGGGCCCGAGGCACCGCTCGGCATTCGGCGGCGGGTGGATAGCGCTGTCCCCGCCCCTGCCCGGCGCGGATGGCGCGACGTTCGGAATTTGGGATCGCGCGGAGGCGCGGAGGGCGCGGAGGCGGTTCGCTTGCGGTGGGCGTGGCTCTCTTTATCCAGGCAGAGGGTTGATCGCTGACGCCGCCCGGAACGCGACCCCTCCGCGCCCTTCGCGCCTCCGCGTGAACCCGTTTCTTTCCTTCGCAGCGACCGGCTCAGCCCAAGTTTCCCCGGGGAAACTTTTCGCTATCGACCGGGCGCTTGCCCGGCAGGCGCGAACGGGTTCGCGTAGCAGCGCGCATGCCCTGCCCCCGTACGTACCCCGGCAGGTGCCGGGACATGGTGCGGCGTGGGCTCATGTTGCGCGGGACTGCGCGTGCGTGCGGCGATTTCCGGTGTCGCCCTCCCCTGCCCCCCGAGTTTCCCCGGGGAAACTTTTCCGGAGGGCCGCATGACCCGCGCTGCGTCCGAGAAGGTCAGCGAGCAGTTCGACCTGTTCCTGCCCTATCTCGCCGACCTGCCGCTTCGCGACCAGCGCGAGATGATGGAGCGGCCGTTCTTCAGCCTTGCCAAGTCGAAGCGGGTCAAGCCGATCGATTATCAGAGCCCCGACGGCAAGCTGTGGGTGCATGTGTCGGCCAATGCCGATTACGGCATGGCGACGATCTGGGACGCGGACATCCTGATCTATTGCGCGAGCGTGCTGGCCGATATGGCGAGGCGGGGGGTCAACGACGTGCCGCGCAAGCTGCATTTGATGCCCTATGACCTGCTGCGCGCGATCGGGCGGCCGACGACGGGGCGGGCGTATGAGCTGCTGGGCCAGGCGCTCGACCGGTTGGTGGCGACGACGATCAAGACCAATATCCGCGCCGACGCCGGTCAACCGGCCTCCGGCCGGGGGCGCCGCGAAGCGACGTTCAGCTGGCTGGATGGCTGGACCCAACTGGTCGACGAGAAGACCGAGCGGTCGCGCGGCATGACGATCGAGCTGTCGAACTGGTTCTGGGAAGGGGTGATGATGACCGGCGGCGTGCTGTCGATCGACCGCGCCTATTTCGACCTGACCGGCGGGCGCGAGCGCTGGCTGTACCGCGTGGCGCGCAAACATGCCGGCGGCGCGGGCGAGGCCGGTTTTGCGATTTCGATGCCGACTTTGTTCGAGAAATCGGGCGCGGAGGGGCAGTATCGCCGCTTCAAGTTCGAGATCGCCAAGATCGCCGAGCGCGACGAACTGCCGGGCTATGCGCTGACGCTGGAGCAGGAGGGCAAGCGCGAGCCGATGCTCCGGATGCGGCGGCGGGCCGATGGGGCGGCGCGGACGGCGAGCGTCGCGCCCCCCCCTGCCCCTGCCCCTGCGCCGGTCGCGGAAGCCGCCCCCTCGCCCGCGCGGATCGAGGAACTGGTCGATGCCGCCGCGATGATCCGCGCGTCGATCCGGGGGCTGGCGGGCAAGGCGCAGCTGGGCGAGATCACCTCGCAGACGCTGGAGACGCTGCGGTCGGAATGTCCGGGGTGGGATTATCATACGCTGCATGCCGAGTTCCGGGCGTGGATCGACGGCGATCCGGCGCGCACCCCGGTCAATTATCAGGCGGCGTTCATCGGCTATGTCCGGCGGTTCGACGCGAAGCATCGGCACGAGTTGCGGTAGGGTGCTGGCGCTTCCCGCTAGCGTCATCGCGGCGAAGGGCGGGGTCCCGTTGTTGCTCGGCGCAGCGAGAGGCGCGGGACGCCTCGAACGGTTGTCGGGATTGCGGTAGCGGGATCGGGTCCGGAACGGGGCGGGGCCTTATGCTGGCGGCGGACGATGCGTTTCCTCGCGGGTCTGGCAGCCTTCTCACCTGTCGGTAGAGGGAGCACTTTGCTCGGTTTACAGGCGGTAGAACGCCTCCGGGTCGCGGCACTTCTCGGGGTGACCGTACCCGTCGGAGAAAAAGAAGCGGGACCCCGGATCAAGCCCGGGGTGACGGTTGTGGGGGCGTTCGGGGCAGTTTCATCGGGGCGTCAGGTCGGATGTGGTGCCGAGACTTACTGCCGATGATCGACGTCCTTGCTGGTCGGTACGCCTCTTTGCCCGATCCTGGCATCGCAAGCGTTCCCGAAGTGTCGGCTGTGATCCGGGCGAACGTTGCCATCCGTCCCAGTATCGGACGGGCATTGCGCGGTTTGAACGACTTCGCGGGGGCGGCGGTTGGAATTGATTCAAACGCGGCGCCGGATTGGCCCGCCAGTGGCAGGCATCGACACTCCGGGAACGCGGTTCGATCCTTCGGGAACGGTAGGTCGACACTTCGGGAACGAAACCGTCGACCTTTCGGGAACGGAAGGTCGATCCTTCGGGAACGAACCCACCCGGGCGAATCGTGGACTAACGCCGCGTTCGAGCGGTCCGGCGCCCTCCTTAACCCGCTAACCTTCTAAGAAACCCTCTAACCCCGTGGATGGGTTCTTTGAGATTTTGAGAGAGAATATCTGCACCGAAGCTGCACCGCCTCTCCCCGAAACGTCCCCGGGCTGCGGACCATCGGTCGACGCCCGTGACCTAGGCGGAGGGCTCCTGTCGACCGAGGAGCCGCACGATGCGCCTGAGTTTCCTGTTGAAGATCGCCGCCACCGTCGGGCTGGTGCTGCTGTTCCATGGCCTGTTCCCCGACGGGTTCGAAGGGGCGCGGGTCGGGGGACTGGCGGCGGTGTGGCTGGTCCTGCTGGTCGCGGTGCGGCGCGACGTGGCGCGCAGCCGCAGGGCATGGGTCGCGCTGGGCGGGGCGGCGGTGTTTGCGGGCATGCTGGTCGACGATCCGGGGCCGCTGCCCTGGGTACTGTTCTGGGCGGTGCTGTCGGTCGCCGCGCTGATCCCGCGGGTGGCAGCGTTCGACGATGCGTGGCGCTGGGCGATGCGGCTGCTGGTGCAGGGGTTGAGCACGCCGTTCGCGCTGCCGTTCGACCTCAGGCGGATGGGCGGCGTGCGGGGCAGGGGGCTGTCGCCGGTGCGGATCGCGGCCACGCTGGCGCTGCCGGTGATCGGCGGCACCCTGTTCCTGGTCCTGTTCGCACAGGCCAACCCGTTGATCGAGAACGTCTTTTACAATGTCGCCCTGCCCGAACCATGGCAGCTGGGACTGTGGGCGGCGGTCGCGGCGATGGCGTGGCCCGCCTTTCGTCCCCGCGCGGCGGCGATCCGCTGGGCGGCGCGGCTGCCCGATCCCGAACCGCGGATGCCGGGTACGTCGCTGCCCTCGGTCCTGCTGGCGCTCGGCCTGTTCAACCTGCTCTTTGCCGTGCAGAACGCGCTCGACATCGCGTTTCTGTGGAGCGGGGCGGGGCTGCCCGAGGGCGTGAGCGCGGCGGATTACGCCCATCGCGGGGCCTATCCGCTGATCGCCACGGCGCTGCTCGCCGGTGTGCTGGCGCTCGCCATGCTGCGCCCGGGGAGCGAGAGCGCCGGCAACCGCTGGGCGCGGCGGCTCGTGACGCTGTGGGTCGCGCAGAATCTGGTGCTGGTGGCGTCGAGCGTGCTGCGCACCACCCGCTATATCGACGAATCGATGCTGACCGCGTGGCGGATCGCGGCGCTGTTATGGATGGGGCTGGTCGCGCTGGGGCTGGTGCTGATCGCGTGGCGCATCCTGAGGGCCAAGAGCGCGCGGTGGTTGCTCAATGCCAATGCGGTCGCGGCGGGGCTGGTGCTGAGCGTCTGCGCGACCGTCGATCTGGGGGCGACGGCGGCGGCGTTTAATGTCGATGCGCAGCGGCCCGAGGCGGTCGATCTCTGCTACCTGCGGCATGTCGGCGATGGTGCGCTGCTGCCCATGATAAAGCTGGAGCAACGGCTGATGGACGCGGCGACGCGCGAGCGGGTGCGCTTCATCCGGCAGACCCTGTTCGCCGATCTGCTCTGGCGGCAGACGCATTGGGGCAGCTGGACCCCGCGGGGTGCGCGGCGGCTGTCGGCGGCGCGCGCGGCGCTGGGCCGGGAGGTTGCGCGGCCGGTCGACCCGCGCCTCCGCTTTTGCGACGGATCGCTGCCGAATGAGGTGCAATCTTGACGTGCGCCCCGCTGGCGCTGATCCAGTGCCCCATGCCGCGCACGATCCTGATCGCCGATGACGACCCGCATATCCGCCAGCTGCTGGCCTTCGCGCTGGCCAAGGCGGGGCTGGAATCGATCGAGGCCGGTGATGGCGAGGCCGCGCTGCAACAGGCCGCCGACCAGGCGCCCGACCTGATCATACTCGACATCAACATGCCGCGCATGGACGGGATCGAGGTGTGCCGCCGGCTGCGCGCGGGCAGCGACGTGCCCATCCTGTTCCTGTCAAGCCGCGACGACGAGATCGACCGGGTGTTGGGCATCGAGCTGGGCGCCGACGATTATGTGGTGAAGCCGTTCTCGCCCCGCGAAGTGGTGGCGCGGGTTATGGCGATCCTGCGCCGGGTCGGCGCGCGACCCCCGGCGGTGGAGAGCGCCGCCGCGCCGCTCGGCCATGGCCAATTGCGGCTAGACCCCGATGGCTGGCAGGCGAGCTGGGGCGAGGAGCCGGTCGCGCTGACCGTGACCGAGTTCGGCATCTTGCGCACGCTGGCGGCGATGCCGTCGAAAGTGTTCAGCCGCGACGCGATCATCGACCGGCTGCACGGTCCGGGCTTCGCGATCACCGACCGCACGATCGACAGCCATGTGCGCAATTTGCGGGCGAAGTTCGCGGGCGTCGGGGCGAATGACGTGGTGGAGACGCGCGCCGGGGTCGGCTATCGCCTCGGCAATTGCGGGGCATGATCGGCGCCGCGAAGGCGTTCGTGCGGCGGCATTGGCCCCGGCTGCGGCTGCGCACGATATTGCTCGCGACCTTCGTGTTCGTCGCGGCGTTGCCCGGCGTCGGGGCGCTGTTCCTGCGGGTTTATGAAAACAGCCTCCTGCGCCAGACCGAGACCGAGCTGGTGGCGCAGAGTGCGGCGTTGGCGGCGGTGGCGGCGCGCGACTGGCCCGGCGGCGAGGGGGCGGGGATCGTGCGCGGCGGCTATGCCTCCGACCTCGACCTGCGGCTGTCGCGGATATTGCCCGAGCGGCCGGCGCCGGTGGCGATGCCGGGCGCCGACCGCCGCTCGCTCGCCTGGGCGGGGGAGGTCGCGCCGGTGCTGGCGATGACGGCGGCGACGACGCTGGCGTCGATCCAGCTGCTCGATCCGCAGGGCCGCATCGTCGCGCGCGGGCCGGCGGGGACGGGCTATCCCGGCCTGCCCGAGGTTCAGGCGGCGCGGGAGGGGCGGGCAGTGACGACGCTCCGCCGCAACGGCGCCTATCGCCAGCATTATCCGCTCGAATGGCTGAGCCGCGCGTCGGACCTGCGCATCCACCATGCCCGGCCGGTCATCGTTGGCGGGCGGGTGGTCGGCGTGTTGCTACTGGCTAGATCGCCGCGTAGCCTGTTCGTCGGGCTGTACGAGGATCGCGGCAAGATCGCGTTCGGGATCGTCGCGATCTTCGTGACGCTGGTGGCGTTGAGCGGCCTGTTGTCGCGCGGGATCGTGCGCCCGGTCGAGGCGCTGCGCGATGCGACGCGGGCGGTGGCGGGCGGCGGGGGCAGCGTGCCCGAACCGCCGCCGACCGCCGCGATCGAGATCCAGGCGCTGTACCGCGATTTCGGCGCGATGGCGGAGGCGATCGCGCATCGCTCGCGCTACCTGCGCGACTTCGCCCATGCGGTCAGCCATGAATTCAAGACGCCGCTGGCGGGTATCCGCGGCGCGGTCGAGCTGTTGCAGGACCATGGCGACATGGGGCTGGACGACCGGGCGCGCTTCCTGTCGAACATCGCCGCCGATGCCGACCGGCTGAACCTGCTGGTCAGCCGGCTGCTGGAACTGGCGCGCGCCGACATGGCGACGCGCGAGGCGGGGGTGGCGACCGACCTGTCCGACGTGCTGGCGCAGGCGGCGGATGCGAGCGTGCTGGCGGTGACGGTGCCCGACGAACCGCTGCCCCGCGTCGCCGTGCCGCGCGGCGTGGTGGAGACGGCGCTCTCTACGCT
>NZ_QQWV01000064.1:0-13313 GCF_003951715.1 Sphingomonas sp. ABOLH
CAGCGCCAGCGCCGACCCCACCCCCGCCAAGAATCGCCACATCGCCCGCTCCCCCGAAGTTCACCCCGTTACACGCCAGCGATCACCGTCCGGCAAGCCCGAACCACATCAGCCGCGCGGCGCGCTTCGGGCCGCCCTGCGGCACCCCTGCGAGTTCCAGCCGTGCGGACAGTGCCAGCATCCCCAACGGACGCGCCGCCCCGCGCAGCGATCCGGCCAGCGCCGCACCCGCCAGCCGATCCGCCCTCGCAGCGGTCGCCGCATCGCTCTGGTGCCGCGCCAGGTCGAACAACGCCCATCCCCGCCCGAGTCGCTCGGCCGCCGCGCGGTCACCGCCCAGCACCCTGGTCGCAGCCGCGAACAGGACACCGCCCCGCCCCGCCCCGAACCGGTCGAGAGCGTCGTCGTCCAGCGCCTCTTCCTCGATCAACACATCCCAGCCGTCGACGATCCTCGACAGATCGACTCCGGTCACGCCGCGTGGCAGCACGTCGGCAGCCAGCGCTTCCAACACCGGCATCGCCGGCGGCGGGGCGGAGTCGAGCTTCGCCAACTGCTCGCGCCACCATGCCAGGCGGATCTGCCCCAGCGCTGGCTGCGTCGTCGAGCGGATGACATCGCCCATCGCCGCATCCAGCGCCAGCAGCGCGGACAGCGCGGCACGGCGGCCGTCATCGGGGGCATAGGCGAGGGCGAGGTCGCGTTCGGGATCATGGTGCATCGCGGCGATCAGCCTGCCTATTAAACATCCGTCAACCCCACTCGGGCATGAAAGCCTGTGAAATGCGCGGGGTGCGACTCCGCGCCATGGCAGATGGACTGGGCGGGGCATGGGCGGATCGGCAGGCGAGCAGGACAAGGTACGGGCGGGAGGCATTCTCGGCCGCCTTGCTCGCGATCGCCGCGGCAATACGCTGGCGATGATGGCGATCTCGCTGATCCCGCTCGTCGGCTTGGCCGGATCGGCGATCGACACGGCCCGCGTCTATTATGTGAAGGTGCGCCTCCAGCAGGCGTGCGACGCGGGTGTGCTCGCCGGCCGCAAGTTCATGAACGGCACCGATTTCGACACCAACGCTCAACAGCAGGCGCATGCGTTCTTCGCCAACAATTTCAGGGCCGGGATGATGGGGTCCCAGTCCCCGTCCTTCGTGCCCGTGCGCACGATCGAGAATCAGGTTGCGGGCACGGCCAGCACCACCGTGCCGATGACGTTGATGCGAATGGCCGGTTTTGCGCCGGTCAACATTTCGGTCACTTGCGAAGCGAAGCTGGAAATCCCGAACCTCGACATCATGTTCGTTCTCGACACGACCGGGTCGATGGCGGACACTAATCCGGGCGACAGCACGAACAAGATCACCGGCCTGCGCAACGCCGTCGTCAATTTCTACGACACGGTGGAATCGGCCAAGAAGACCGGCACCCAAGTCCGCTACGGTGCTGTTCCCTACTCTTCCAACGTCAATGTCGGCATGTTGCTGAAACCCGAATGGGTCGTTGATGAATGGACCTACCAATCACGAATTCCCGATGGCACCTCGAATTCCAGTTCGACGTCGACTGACAACAATCCGTACGTATGGGATGGCTGGTCCGGATGGACGAAGGAAAGCGGTGACACCGGCCGACGCATATCGCGTCAACCGGCCGAAAGCTGCGTCCGACCGGGAGACACTTATAAAGAGACGCCGATTGAGTACGGAAACTGGACCGGACCGGCAGACGGCCGGCAGTCCCAGTTCAGTCGATGGACGATTACCGGCAGCAAGTTTTCCGCATCGCTGTCGAACGGCATCTGTACGATTACGGAAGACTGGTTCAGCAACACAGTCCAGACGCGGACCGACTACCGCAAACCGAACCCGAACAAGGGGAAAACGACCACCACCACAACGACAAACTACATCTGGAAATATCAGCCGGTTAGGTATGACGTCAGGCCATTGAAAGGCAGTGGTCCCACAGTCAGTGGTGGCACGATCAGCGTGCAAGTTGGCAATAATCACACATTCCGTGATATCTCCTGGAATTCCTCATCGGGGTGCATTGAAGAACGCCAGACGGTTAAGCAGGACACTTACCCGACGATTCCGGCTGCAGCCTACGACCTTGATGTCGACATGGTCCCGACAACTGATCCGGCAACACAGTGGAAACCGTGGCTGCCTTTCCTGGTGTACGCACGATACGACATAAACAACTGGCAAACCCAAATGGTTAGAACCAGTTCGAATTACCAAAATATCGGCGACTATAATGTCAACGGTAACCGGCTGGCCTATTGCCCCAGTCCGGCCATGAAGCTGCAAGTTACAAACCGCGGAAACCTCGTTAGCTATGTGAAGCAACTGCAGGTTGGCGGCGGCACGTACCACGATATCGGATTTTTGTGGGGTCTTCGCCTCATATCGCCGACTGGCCTATTCGCGAGTGAGAATGCGGCTGCGTCGAACGGAAGCCAAATTTCCCGCCACCTGATCTTCATGACGGATGGTCAGACCGATACCGGGCGGCAGATCTACGAGGCGTACGGCCTGTCCGCGCTCGACCAGCGTCGCACCAACGGCATGCCGACGGATACGCAACAGAACAACATCGTGGCCAACCGTCTGAGCGCGTTGTGCGACGTCGCGCGCCGCAAGAATATCACCGTCTGGGTCATCGCGTTCGGCACGACCCTCAGCCCGATGCTGGAACAATGCGCCGCCGGCGGCCGGGCGTTTCAGGCGGCGAATACCGCGCAGCTCAATACCGCATTCAGCAACATCGCGGCGCAGATCGCCAAGCTGCGAGTGTCGCGGTGAGGCGGTTCGCGCGAGACCAGCGCGGAGTGACGATCGTCGAATTCGCGCTGGTGGCGCCGGTAATGCTGCTGTTGCTGATGGGCCTGTTCGACCTGTGCTACCGCGCCTATGCCCAGTCGATCCTGACCGGTGCAGTGCAGGCAGCAGGCCGTCGCGGAACGTTGGAAGGCAATTCCTCCACGACCGCCACCGCCGCGCTGGACGAAGCCGTCATCCGCCAGATGCGTGCCGTCGCGAACAACCTGACCTGGTCCAGCAGCCGCAAATTCTATCGCAGCTATTCGAACATCAGCGCCGAGCCGTTCGACGACGCCAACCACAACAACCAATATGACCCTGGCGAATGCTACAGCGACATCAACAACAACAATCGCTGGGACACCGATCCGGGCAATAGCGGCCAGGGCGGCGCCAACGACATCACCGTCTATACGATGACCGTCACCTACCCCCGGTTGTTCCCCCTGACCGGCTTCATGGGCCTGCCTACAACGCAGGAAATCAGCGCCAGCACGCGTTTGAAGAACCAGCCCTATGGCTCGCAAGCGGCCGATGCGCCGGAAACGAGGTGCGGATGATACGCTACCGAAACTGGCTCGATGCGTGGCGGCGCGACCGTCGCGGCGTCGCGCTGATGGAATTCGCCCTGTCGCTGCCGGTGATACTGCCGATCGGGCTGTACGCGGTCGAACTGTCCAACTTCGGCTTGCAGCAACTGCGCCTTAGCCAGGCAACGCTCACCCTGTCCGACAATATTTCGCGCGTCGGTGTCGACACCACCATGGCGACGCAGCAGCTTCGCGAAGTCGACGTGAACGAGGTGATCGAAGGGCTGCGCCGGCAGACCGAGAATTTCCGGCTGACCACCAACGGCCGCGTGACCATCTCCAGCCTGGAGACGAAGAACGGCACGCAATGGATTCACTGGCAACGGTGCGTCGGACTGAAGCGCGGCGCGGGCTATGACTCCAGCTACGGCCGCGAGGGAGACGGGGGCGCGGCGGGGACGTCGTTCTATGGCATGGGCAACCCGGCCCAGCCGGTCACCGCACCGGAAGGTGCGGCGGTGATCTTCGTCGAGATCAATTACGACTATCAGCCGCTGATCTCGCCCTACTTCCTCGGCAGCCGGAAGTTGCAGCAGACCGCGTCCTACATCGTTCGCGACAATCGCGAACTGGCGGTAGGGGTCACCGATCCAGCGCCCCGCGCCGACGAACGCATGACCTGCGACCGCTACACCACCTGACCGGCGCCGCTTCGCCAAGCGGATCAACGAAAACGGGCTCCCTTCCTCGCGAAGGGAGCCCGTTCCGCATCGGGACGACCGCCGGACCCATCGCCCGGCGCAATTGCCGATTACTTGTAGGTGACCTTCTTCACCGCCTCGACCACCTTGTCGCTGGTGATCAGCGCCAGCTTTTCGAGGTTGGCGGCATAGGGCAGCGGCACGTCTTCGTTGGTGACGCGCAGCACCGGGGCGTCGAGGTCGTCGAAGCCCTGCTCCATCACCACCGCGGCGATTTCCGACGCGATCGAGCAGGTCGGCCAACCTTCCTCGACCACGACCAGGCGGTTGGTCTTCTTCAGCGACTTCAGCACCGTCTTGGTGTCGAGCGGGCGCAGCGTGCGCAGGTCGATCACTTCGGCGTCGATGCCCTCGCCGGCCAGCTTCTCGGCGGCTTCGAGCGCGAGGCCCACGCCGATCGAATAGCTGACGATCGTCACGTCCTTGCCCGGCTTCATGATCCGCGCCTTGCCGATCGGCAGGACGAAATCGTCGAGCTTGGGCACGTCGAACGAACGGCCGTACATCAGTTCGTTTTCTAGAAAGACGACCGGGTCGGTCGAGCGGATCGCGGCCTTCAGCAGCCCCTTCGCATCGGCCGCGTCATAGGGCGCGATCACGATCAGGCCGGGAACGCTGGCGTACCACGGGCCGTAGTTCTGCGAGTGCTGGGCCCCCACGCGGCTCGCCGCACCGTTGGGCCCGCGGAACACGATCGGGCAGCGCATCTGGCCGCCCGACATATAGTTGGTCTTGGCCGCCGAATTGATGATGTGGTCGATCGCCTGCATGGCGAAGTTGAACGTCATGAATTCGATGACCGGGCGCAGGCCGCCCATCGCCGCACCGGTGCCGATGCCGGCAAAGCCGTACTCGGTGATCGGCGTGTCGATGACGCGACGGTCGCCGAATTCGGCGAGCAGACCCTGCGTGACCTTGTACGCGCCCTGATATTCGGCGACTTCCTCGCCCATCACGAACACGCGGTCGTCGGCACGCATTTCCTCGGCCATCGCGTCGCGCAGCGCGTCGCGGACCGTGGTCTTGACCATCTCGGTCCCTTCTGGGATCTCGGGAGCGGTCTCGCCTTCCTGGTCGGCGGCGTCGAACAGCTGGCGCGCGCCGGTCTCGGCGTGCTGCTGCGACGTGCCTTCCGGCGTCGGCGGCGCCTTGTCGTCGTTCTTCTCGTCGGCCTTGGGCGTGGCAACGGCGGCGTCGCCCGCGCGTGCCTCGGTCGGCTGCGCCGACTTGGCCGCGTCGACATCCTCGCCTTCGGCCGCCAGGATCGCGATGACCGCGCCGACCTTCACATTGTCGGTGCCTTCGGCGACCACGATCTTGGCGATCGTGCCCTCATCGACGGCTTCGAATTCCATCGTCGCCTTGTCGGTCTCGATCTCGGCCATGATGTCGCCCGACTTGACCGTGTCGCCTTCCTTGACGAGCCACTTGGCCAGCGTGCCTTCTTCCATCGTGGGCGACAGCGCCGGCATCTTCAGTTCGATCGGCATCTCAGTAGGTCTCCACCAGCACGTCGGTGTACAGTTCTTCCGGGTTCGGCTCGGGCGCGCTTTCGGCAAAGTCGGCGGCTTCGTTGACGACCTTGCGGATGTCCTGCTCGATCGTCTTCAGATCGGCTTCGGTGACGCCGGCGGCTTGCAACTCGCGCTTCAGCCCTTCGATCGGGTCGGACTTGTCGCGGACCGCCTGCACTTCGTCGCGGCTGCGATACTTGGCCGGGTCGGACATCGAGTGGCCGCGATAGCGATAGGTCTTCATCTCGAGGATGATCGGCCCCTTGCCCGCGCGCACCCATTCGAGCGCCGTTTCGGCAGCGCCGCGGCACGCCAGCACGTCCATGCCGTCGACCTGGATGCCCGGAATGCGGAAGCTTTCGCCGCGCTTGTACAGCTGGTCTTCCGACGATGCGCGGTTGACGCTGGTGCCCATGGCATACTGGTTGTTCTCGATCACGAAGATGATCGGGAGCTTCCACAGCTCGGCCATGTTGAACGATTCGTACACCTGGCCCTGGTTCGCGGCGCCATCGCCGAAATAGGCCATGCAGACGCCGCCGTCGTTGCTGTACTTGTGCCCGAACGCGAGACCCGCGCCCAGCGACACCTGCGCACCGACGATGCCGTGGCCGCCATAGAATTTATGCTCGGTCGAGAACATGTGCATCGACCCGCCCTTGCCGCGGCTGATGCCGGCTTCACGCCCGGTCAGTTCGGCCATGATGACCTTGGGATCGATGCCATAGGCGAGCATGTGGCCATGGTCGCGATAGCCGGTGATGACCGAATCCTTGCCGGATTCGAGCGCCGACTGCAGCCCGACGGCGACGGCTTCCTGGCCGATATACAGGTGGCAGAAACCACCGATCAGGCCAAGGCCGTACAATTGCCCCGCCTTCTCCTCGAAACGACGGATCAGCAGCATTTCCTTGTAGAAGGAAAGCAGTTCCTCTTTCGACGCTTCGTACCGCTTTGGCTCCCCCGGCCGTTCGCGATTGGGAATGACGGGTTCGCTGGTGCGGCCTTGCGCCGGTGCTTTTGCCACGGTTCGGATGCCTCGTTCCTGAAAGGATTGGGTTAGGAGCGCCGCCTATGACGCGATTTATCCCCCCGCGCAACCGACGGGGCGCCGCTTACGCTGCGGAAATCAGTCGTCCAGCCGGATTCCGCACCGGGTCCGCGCCGCCTGCTCGCCCGTGATCGGCACGATGAACTCGTCCGGATGGGCGACGTTCAGCTTCCGCCGGACCAGTTCGTCGACCATGTCGGGATCGGCATGGCGCGGATCGAGCAGCTCGACCCGGTTGCGCAGGTCGGCGCGCACCTTTTCCAGACAGGCATATTGCGCCTTCCGCACGGTCAGCTTGCGCTGATAATCGCGATAGGCCAGCACCCCGTTCGGCCCCAATACCGCGTGATAGGCGAAGAATCCCATCACGAGGATCACCAGCGCCGGCCATCCGGCACGCTTGAGCATCTGGCGAAGGGGCGAGGGTCGCGGCATCGCGCGTATGTCGTGTATAGCCCGTTTCCACGCAAGCCGTATGTACAGCGAACCGAGCCGATATGCACCTTCTCCACGATCCCGCCAAGCTGACCGACCCGACCGATTTCGACACGTTCCTGAAGGTCGACATCCGCGTCGGCACCATCCTGTCGGCCGAACCCTATCCCGAAGCCCGCAAGCCGGCGATCAAGCTGCTGATCGATTTCGGGCCGGTGATCGGCCGGAAGAAATCGAGCGCCCAGATCACCGAACATTATGACTGTGAACGGCTGATCGGACGACAGGTCGCCGCGGTGGTCAATTTCCCACCGCGCCAGATCGGCAAGTTCGTGTCCGAGGTGCTGACGCTCGGCTTCCCGGACGAAGCCGGCGCGGTCGTCCTGTTCGCCCCCGACCAGCGCGTCCCGGACGGCGGACGACTGTTCTAGGCAGCGCGCGCGCGCCGCAACGCCAGCGCGAACAGCGCCATGCCGCCGGCGATGTCCCAGCTCAGGATGCGGTCCATGAACCATGCATGTTCCGCGCTGTGCTGCCAGAACAGAACCAGCCACAGCGGCGGCACCAGCAGCGACGCGGCCAGCGCGCCCGCGCGGAACCTCTCCCCCGCCTCCGCCGACAACCGCAACTGCCGATAGCCCCAGCCGCCCGCGACCAGTGCGATCAGCAGCGACCCGAGCACCAGAAGGTGCATGCCCGATGCCATCCCTTCCAGCCCGGCCCAGAGGTGCGTGACGAACTCCGCGGCGCCGACCGCCGTATCGCGCCGAGATGCCTGTTCCAGCCCGACCCGGAACAGCAGCTGATGCTCGATGGCGCCGAACGCCCCGGCCGGAAAGGCCATAGCGACCAGCACCAGCTTGGCGACCATCGTCGTGACCGCCGCCATGCCATAGGCGACCACCGCGTCGATCCAGGCTCGCGGGCTTCCTTCACGCTCCGGCAACGCCAGCGGCACCGCGCCGAGCACGATGGCGAGGCCCAGCGGCAGTCCCCCGGTCAGAAACTCGAACTGGACGGTCAGCGCGCCGAACACCGCCGCCCCGACCGCGACCGCTCGCGCGCCCAGCGGCCGCTCCGCCGATCCGCGCGCCAGGAACAGCAGGAAGGCGAGGAATACCAAGTCCGCCGGCCCATGGCCCAGCGACTGCCCGAACGACTCCAACCCGAACCAGCGTGCGAACACCACGAAGATCGCCAGCCATGCCCCCGCCGCCCGCGCACCGCCGGCCAGCCCCATCAGCGCGTAGCCAATCCCCGCCAAAACCAGCAGCGTCGCCAGCAATTTGTACAGCCCGCGCAGCCCCGCCACCCCCAGCTCCGGGACCAGCCACCGCGCCAGCGTCGTATGGCCATGCAGATACTGGTGATAGAAACGCCGCGGCGGCTCGACCCGTCCTTCGGCAAACCCCTGCAACGTCGCGCAGCTATTGTCGGTGTCGACCGGCACCGATAACGGACTGATCGCGCGCAACCGTGCCGGTGCCCGGTCGTCCATCGCCTGAAACAGGATCAGGCAGTCATTATATTGATGCGATCCGATCTCGGTATTGCCATGCAGCCAGCTTGCATCGGCATCCAGCGCCCCATGGGCAAAGGCCGCCACGACCGGCTGCACCAAGCTGTTCCGGTCGACGCTCAGGCTGGCCATCGCCATCCATTGGAACAGCCCGAAGATCGCCAGCGCCAAGGCGACGGCAACCACGGCCGCGCGGACGACACAGTACCGCCACCCTTCGGCCGGCGGGAAAAGCGGATCGCGGTCGCTCGGATCGGTCATCCCCACCCGCCTAGCGGTATCGAAGCTACGAACCGGTTAACCACGACCCGTTCAGCGTCCAGCCACCTTGCGTCGCCGATCGTTGCGCACAGGGAACGACAGGGAGGGGAAACATGCGGATCGGGATCGGCTTGGCGGCGCTGTTGCTCGGCGGATGCACGCTGGCGACGATGGAAGGGTTCGACACGATCGCGCCGCAGGGCGAACGCATCGGCCTGACCGGTATCCCCGGCTGGCAGGACGGCAGCTTCCGCCTCGGCACCGCGGAGGGCCATGTGCGGCGGCGCGCACTCGGCGCGACCCGTGAATGGGGCGACGATCCGTGGGGTGAGGTGACGCAGGCTGTGATCGAACGCACCGGCACGCTCCGCTTCGACGTGTCGGGCACGGAGGTTGGTGGCCGGATCGAGGGCCGCTGCCGCTATGGCCGGATGGAGGTCCAGCAACGCAGCGGCCCGCTGAGCGTCAGCGAACCCGCCCGCCCGCTGCGCCTCGCCTGCGCCTATCGCTTCGACGGGCGCGACGCGGGCGGCATGGACCTGTCGGGCGTGCTGCCGGTCGGCCCGACGCTCGCCGAACCCCGGCTGGGCACGGTCGATCTCGACGGCACCGAACTGACCGTCGAATCCCGCCACGCGATGACCGGCGTGCGCCATCCGGCCGAACAGCCGATCGGCTACATCGTGTCGAACGCCGCCGGACAGGCGGTCGGCGCGATCGAAACCAACGGCACCGGAAGCCGGCGACTGGTCCTGCCCCGCGCCCCGGCCGAACGTCGCACCGCCATCGCCGCGCTGGTCACGCTCGGGCTGTTCTGGGACCCGGGCGATATCGACTAGGATCGCCGTCAGTCACCCGCCACGGCGGGCGGCGAGGCGCTGACCGGTCCGAGCCAGTAGCTGCCGTCATAGCCCGGGTCGCGCGTCGCGCCCGGCAACGGCTGGAGCGTGATGAACGGCGCGCGGTCGATCGTCGCATCGCCCCGCAGCGGATGGCCCGCACAGTCCATCATCTCCCGCGTCAGCGGCGTCCCGGGCGACGGCTTTATGCCTTCGCGCAGCTGGCAGCTCCAGGACGCCCCGCCCGCCGTCGCCATATCGAGCGAGACGACCGTCCCAGCGGGAGCGAGTTGCATTGCCATCGGACGGAATGTCGCCGCCTGCCGTTCGACCGGCTGCTTGCGCGCGTGAAGATTGCCGACCAGTACCAGCACGCGGTCATAGCGTCCGGCATTGGCAGCGTTGCGGATATTCTCGGCCTGCGCCGCTTCGTGCGGCCCCTGCCCCGGCTGATCGGCGAATTTCGTCCGTTGTGTCGCATCGCGGGCGCCGTTGAACGCGACCACTGCGATCGGTCGGCCGGCATCTTTCAGCGCATGGAGCCGCACGAGCATGTCGCGCATCGCGACGCTGCCGACGCCGTCATTCTGTCCGGCCCAGCCATTCTTGACCAATGCCGCCGGAAACTGCTTATGGGGCACCAGCCACGCTACCTGCAACGCGGCGTCGTGGATGGATCCCAGCTCCACCGCGACCAGCGCCCGTTCACCGCGCATCGCCAGCGCGCAGGCGAGATTGCCGATGAACGCCGGCGACTGCTGCGTGCCATGAATTTCGCCAAACACGACGTAGCGCGGATCGCTGCGCACCACCTGCGCCCATCCGTCCGGGATGCGGCATTCCTCAGCCGGACGAGCCATCGTGGGGACGGCGACCGTCAGACCGCCGACCATCGCGGCAAGGACAAGAGGCATGCGCATGCCGACAACCTATCGCGTGACCTTTCAGTCGCAACCGGAAAGCGCTCCGATCGATCGGCCATGAAAATGGGGCGCCGGCTCGCACCGACGCCCCCTTCCCCACAGGCTGCCGATTAGCGCAGGATCGAACGCCCCGCATAGCGCGCCGCGCCGGCCAGCTCTTCCTCGATCCGGATCAGCTGGTTGTACTTGGCAAGCCGGTCCGACCGCGCGAGCGAGCCGGTCTTGATCTGGCCGCAGTTGGTCGCGACCGCCAGGTCGGCGATGGTCGAGTCCTCGGTCTCGCCCGAACGGTGCGACATGACGGCGGTGTAGCGGTTGCGATGCGCCAGGTTCACCGCCTCCAGCGTCTCGGTCAGCGTGCCGATCTGGTTGACCTTCACCAGCAGCGAGTTGGCAAGGCCCTGCTCCAGACCCATCGCCAGCCGCTTTGGATTGGTCACGAACAGATCGTCGCCGACCAGCTGCACCTTGTCGCCGATCTTGTCGGTAAGCGCCTTCCAGCCTTCGAAATCGTCTTCCGACATGCCGTCCTCGATCGACAGGATCGGATAACGCGCCGCAAGATCGGCAAGGTAATCGGCCATTTCGTGAGGGGAGAGCGACTTGCCCTCGCCGACCATCTCATAGCGGCCGCCCTTGAAAAATTCGGTCGCGGCGCAGTCGAGCGCCAGCATGACGTCCTCGCCCGGCTTGTACCCGGCACGCTCGATGCTCGCCATGATGAAGTCGAGCGCGTCGATCGTGCTGTTCAGCGCCGGCGCGAAGCCGCCCTCGTCGCCGACCGAGGTGGCAAGGCCCTTTTCCGACAGGCCCTTCTTCAGCGTGTGAAAGATTTCCGAACCGCAGCGGACCGCTTCGGCGATGCTCGCGGCACCGACCGGCATCACCATGAATTCCTGGAAATCGATCGGGTTGTCGGCATGTTCGCCGCCATTGATGATGTTCATCATCGGCACCGGCAACAGATGCGCCGACACGCCGCCGACATAGCGATACAGCGGCAGCCCGCGCGCATCCGCCGCCGCCTTCGCCACCGCCAGGCTGACGCCCAGGATCGCGTTCGCGCCCAGACGACCCTTGTTGTCGGTGCCGTCCAGCTGGATCATCGCCTCGTCGATGTCGCTCTGGTCCTCGGCATCCATGCCCAGCACGGCTTCGGCGATGTCGCCGTTCACCGCCTCGACCGCGGCCAGCACGCCCTTGCCCAGATAGACCGACTTGTCGCCATCACGCTTCTCGACGGCTTCGTGCGCGCCGGTCGACGCGCCCGACGGGACCGCGGCCCGGCCGAAGCTGCCGTCCTCCAACAGCACATCGACCTCGACGGTCGGGTTGCCGCGGCTGTCGAGGATCTGGCGGCCATGCACCTGGATGATTGCGGTCACGTAACGACTCCTTCTATTGTCGCGCGAAGCGGCTTGGTCGCGGCCCCTCTATCCATTCGGCCCGCTGCCCGCAAATCCTCTGCGGACCACGGAACCGCCGCACCGCGACATGGTTTTCCTACCGAAACGACGAAAGGATTCGTTATGACCGACTTTAATCGGACCGGTATCTCGCCGACGACCAGCGACAACAGCGTCGTGCTCGACACCGACCTGTCACCCGTGACGGGCAGCACCACCACCACGACCGACACCGTCGGCGGCGCCAAGCAGACGCTGAAGGATGAAGCGTCGAAGCTGTCGGCCAAGGCGACCGACAAGGCGCGCAGCCTCGCCGATGAAGGCAAGGCACGCGCCACCGGCGCGCTCGACGAATTCTCGAAGCTGATGGAAGACGCCGCCGGCACCGTCGATGAAAAGCTCGGTGAACAGTATGGCCAGTACGCCCGCTCGGCCGCGAAGGCGATTTCGGGCTTTTCGGACGGCCTGCGCGGCAAGGAGGTCGAGGACCTGCTCGCCGATGCCAGCGACTTCGTGCGCAAGAGCCCGGCGATCGCGATCGGCACCGCCGCCGCGCTCGGCTTCGTGCTGGCGCGCATCGTGAAGGCCGGCGTCGATACCGACACCACCCCGTCGACCAAGGGCTGAGCCCGATCATGGGGGACGAGGGACTGGGAACGGTCGTCACCCGCGTCGTCGACGATGCCAAGGCCTATGCCCAGGCGGAGGTGACGTTGTGGAAGACGGTCGCCAGCACGCGCGGGTCGCAGGCCGGCATCGCCGCCGGGCTGGCGGCGGGCGCGGTGGTCATCGCGCTGTCGGCGGTAACCGCGCTGCTCGTCGGCGCGATCCTGTCGCTTCGGCCGGTCATGGGGCCGGGCTGGGCGACGTTGCTGGTCGTCGTCGTCGCGCTGGCCATCGCCGGCCTGCTGGCCAAGATGGCGCTGTCCGGCCTCAAGCGGGTCACCGCACCGCTGGGAGACAAGCATTGATCCCGCCCTCGCTCGCCGCCGCGCAGGCCGACGTCCTCGTCAAGCGCGCCCGGCTGAAGGCCAGCCTTGCCGAGGCGAAGCATCGCCTGTCACCCGCCACCATCGCCTCGGGCGTCGCCGACGACCTGCGCGACAAGGCGGAAGAAGGCGTCGCCATCGTCCGCGAACGGCCCGGCGTCGCTGCCGGTGTCGCGACCGGCATCGTCGCGCTGCTCGCCCGCAAGCGGATCATGGGCCTGTTCCGCAAGGCTCCTCCACCCCCGCCGCCGCCCCTGCCC
>NZ_QQWV01000065.1:0-12976 GCF_003951715.1 Sphingomonas sp. ABOLH
GCTCCGTGGCGGGATCGGCGCCCCTGCGCTCCACTCAGCTCTCCGCTCGTGTTCGGGGCTACTCGTCGGGTCGATCGTCCCGGGCGCCTCCACCGGATGCTGTCGCCACCGGGGCAGCGTCGTTATCCGCCCGGTGGGCAGCGCCACCGCGACGACCCCGCTCCGGGCCAGCATCGCGCGGTCGGGCTTCAGCCAGCGCGAGCGGCATTCCTCGGGCAGTCGCCGCTCGCTGACCACGATGTCCGCACGTGCACAGGCCGCGATCAGTTCGGCCCAAGGCACCGCATAGCCGCTCCGGGTCGCGAGGATCGTCCAGACCCGTCCGCCCGCTTGACGCCGCGCAACGCACAGGTCGGGGCTGCACCGCGCGCCGGGCTGGTCGGACAGCGGCGGCAGTGCGCCCAGCACGCCACCGCCCTCGCCCAGGGTCGAGCGGACATACTCCCCCGCCCGGTCGCGCAATATCGCCATGCCGCCGTCGTCGGTCGCCAGCGCCAGATGCCGCCCGTCCCCCGTCACCAGCAGGTCGGGCGCAGGCGTCGCCAGCGCCCATAGCACCCCCGCCGCCAGCGGCACCACGCCCCAGCGTCGCCACGTCGTCCGCCACAGGGCGATCCACAACCCGCCCAGCACCATCAGCGCGAACGCCCCGTCGGGCATCGCCGGCAGCGCCGCGACCGATCCCGGCGCCGAAGCGACGACATGCGCCACCCACAGCAACAGCGCCAGCGACCGCTCGACCAGCCACCATGCCGGCGCGCCCAGCCCGGCCACGTCGAGCAGCAGCGCCAGCGCCTCCAACGGCATGGTGACGAAAGTCGTCAGGGGGATCGCGACGATATTGGCCAGTGCCCCGTACAACCCGGCGGTATGGAAATGGTACAGCCCGATCGGCATCAATGCTGCCTCGACGGCCACACCGGTCAGCAGCAACGAGCCGAGACTACGCGCCATCTTGCGCCCATAGCCTTCGTCGCGCGCGAGGAACCAGCGGCGGACCCGCGGATGCTCGTGCAGCGCGACGATCGCGGTGACAGCCGCAAAGCTCAGCTGAAAACTCGGACCGGCGAGCGATTCGGGCAGCACCAGCAGCACCAGCAACGCCCCCGTCGCGATCATCCTGAGCGTGATCGCCTCACGCCCCAGCGACAGCGCCGCCAGCACCAGCAGCGCGGCGATGCACGACCGCACCGTCGGCACGTCCGCCCCCGAAAGCCAGGTATAGAACAGCGCCGCCCCGGCGCCGGCTGCCGCCGCGACGACCGGCAACCGGATACGCAACGCCAGCGGCGGAAACAGCGCCAGCAGCTTCAGCACGACCGTCATTGTGGCGACCACGACCGCCGTGACATGCAGCCCGCTGATCGACAGCAGATGCGCCAGGCCGGAGCGCCGCATCGCCTCGGCATCCTCTTCGGCGATGGCGCCGCGATCCCCCGTAACGAACGCCGCGGCGATCCCTCCGGTGCTGCCGTCGATCCGCGACAGGATATGGTCGGTCAGCCGGTCCCGTAAGGCGGCATTGCCGGGATTGCCCGGCGTCACGACCCGCACCGGCGCAAAGCCCCGCCCGGTCGCGCCCAGCCGCCGAAACCACGCCGCCCGCGCGAAGTCATAGGCACCGGGCACGGCGGCCGTCGGCGGCGGCATCAACCGGGCGCGAAGCGAGATTCGCGCACCGGGAACGACGCCTGCCACCATGTCCTTTTCGGACAGGTTGACGCGCAGGCGCGGCGGCAGTCCCGCCCCGGCATCGGGCAGCAGCGTCAACCGCACCGCTTCGCGTGCGGGCAGCGGTTCGACCCGCTCGACCCGCCCCACGAACGCCACCACCACCGGTCGCGCCAGCACCGGCGCGGCGACCCGCTCCGCCCGCCACCACACCAGCGCACATCCCAGCATCGCCAGCATGCCGGCCCACGCCACCACCCGCGCGGTCCGCATACCCCAGGGCAGCACCATGCCGCCCAGCGCGACCGACAGCGCCAGCAACAGGAACGCGACCCACGCCCCCTGCCCCGGCAACAGGAACCAGGCGGCGATCCCTGTGCCCAACGCGACCGGCATCCACAGCGGCAACTGCCCCCGCTCCACCTCCGCTCGCGCCTCCAGCCCCTCAAGGAACCGATGCGGCCGGCGCACGGTTTGAAGCGTGCCGGACGTCATGCTAGGGGCGGTCGCGGCTGAATGGGCCATCATGTTCACCCGAAGTCTTGGGGGTATCCGCGCTTGGGCGCAACCAATTCCGCGACGCCTGTCGTCACCCGTTTCGCACCGTCGCCGACGGGATTCCTGCACATCGGCGGCGCGCGCACCGCGCTGTTCAACTGGCTCTATGCCCGTCGCCATGGCGGCCGGTTCCTGCTGCGGATCGAGGATACCGACCGTGTCCGCTCGACCGAACCGGCGATCGAGGCGATCCTCGACGGGATTCGCTGGCTCGGCCTCGACTGGGACGGCGACGCCGTGTTCCAGTTCGCCCGCGCCGACCGCCATGCTGCCGTCGCGCATCAGCTGCTCGACGCCGGCCGTGCCTATCGCTGCTATGCGACGCCCGAAGAGTTGACCGCGCTGCGCGAGGAACAGCGCGCCGCCGGCAAGCCGATCCGCTATGACGGCCGCTGGCGCGACCGCGCGCCCGAGGATGCGCCGGAAGGTGCCCCGTTCGTCATCCGGCTGAAGGCGCCGAAGGAAGGCGCGGTCACGATTGCGGACCAGGTGCAGGGCGACGTGACCGTCGCCAATGCCGAACTGGATGATTTCGTGCTGCTGCGCTCCGATGGCACGCCGACCTATATGCTGGCGGTCGTCGTCGACGATCACGACATGGGCGTGACGCACATCATTCGTGGCGACGATCACCTCAACAACGCCTTTCGTCAGCTTGCGCTGATCCGCGCGATGGACGCGGTCGAGGGCGGCTGGCCCGATCCCGTCTATGCGCATGTTCCGCTGATCCATGGTGCGGACGGCGCGAAGCTGTCGAAGCGGCATGGCGCGCTGGGGGTCGATGCCTATCGCGACGAGCTGGGCGTCCTGCCCGAAGCGCTGAACAACTATCTGCTGCGCCTCGGCTGGGGGCACGGCGATGAAGAGATCATCAGCCGCGAACGCGCGACCGAGGTGTTCGACCTGTCGGGCGTGGGCCGCTCGCCGTCGCGCTTCGATACCAAGAAGCTGATGAACCTGAACGGCCACTATATCCGCGAGGCCGACGATGCCCGGTTGACCGATCTGGTCGCGCAGCGCCTGCCCGACGGGATCGACCGCGATCTGCTGCAACGCGCCATGCCGGTGCTCAAGGTCCGGGCGGCCGACCTGAACGAACTGGCGGCCAATGCCGCCTTCTTCTTCCGGTCGCGACCGCTGGCCATGGACGAGAGTGCCACCGCGTTGCTGACGCCGGACGCACGCGCGATCCTTACGCAGTTGCACGCCAAGCTTGACGCACTCGCAGCATGGGATACGGAGACGATCGAAGCTGCGGTACGCGAAGTCGCCGAGGCAGCGGGGTTGAAGCTGGGTGCCGCCGCGCAACCGCTTCGCGCCGCGCTGACGGGTTCGCGCACATCGCCGGGGATCTTCGACGTGCTCGCCCTGCTGGGCCGCACCGAAAGCCTCGGCCGCATCGAAGACCAGATGGCCAAACCGGCCGCATAACGTAACAGGAGACGCCGAATGGCCGAAGACGCTAAGCTGCAAGTTGCGGGCAAGGACGTCCAATTTCCGGTACGGTCGGGCACCATCGGTCCCGACGTGATCGACATCCGCAAGCTGTATGCGCAGACCGGCACCTTCACCTACGATCCGGGCTTTACCTCGACCGCCAGCTGCGATTCGGCGCTGACCTATATCGACGGTGACGAAGGCGTGCTGCTGCACCGCGGCTATCCGATCGGGCAGCTGGCCGAAGAGTCGAGCTTCATGGAGGTCGCCTATCTGCTGCTGAACGGCGAACTGCCCTCGGGCGACGAGCTGATCAAGTTCACCGGCACCATCACCCGCCACACCATGCTGCACGAACAGCTTGCCGGCTTCTATCGCGGCTTCCGTCGCGACGCGCATCCGATGGCGGTGATGTGCGGCGTGGTCGGCGCGCTGTCGGCCTTCTATCACGATTCGACCGACATCACCGATCCGCACCAGCGGATGGTCGCGTCGCATCGCCTGATCGCGAAGATGCCGACGATCGCCGCCATGGCGTACAAGTACAGCGTGGGCCAGCCGTTCATCTATCCGAAGAACGACCTGAGCTATACCGGCAACTTCCTGCGGATGACCTTCGGCGTTCCGGCCGAGGAATATGAGGTGAACCCGGTCGTCGAAAAGGCGCTGGACCGCATCTTCATCCTGCACGCCGACCACGAACAGAACGCGTCGACCTCGACCGTGCGTCTCGCCGGTTCGTCGGGCGCCAATCCGTTCGCGTGCATCGCGGCCGGTATCGCCTGCCTATGGGGTCCGGCGCATGGCGGCGCCAACGAAGCCGCGCTCAACATGCTGCGCGAAATCGGCACGCCCGATCGCATCCCGGAATATATCGCCCGCGCCAAGAACAAGGACGATCCGTTCCGCCTGATGGGCTTCGGTCACCGCGTGTACAAGAACTACGACCCGCGCGCGACGGTCATGCAGAAGACGGTGCGCGAAGTGTTCGACTCGCTGGGCGTCAACGATCCGGTGTTCGAAACCGCGCTGCAGCTGGAGGAAATCGCGCTCAACGACGATTACTTCCGCGAAAAGAAGCTGTTCCCGAACGTCGATTTCTATTCGGGCGTCATCCTGTCGGCGATCGGTTTCCCGACCACCATGTTCACCGCGCTGTTCGCGCTCGCCCGCACCGTCGGCTGGGTCGCGCAGTGGAACGAGATGATTTCGGACCCCGAACAGAAGATCGGCCGTCCGCGTCAGCTCTACACCGGCCCCGCACAGCGCGATTACGTGCCGGTGGGTCAGCGCTGAGATGCGCATCGTCCGGCGCACGCTGATGATCGTGGGTGCGATCCTAGCGTTCGTCGGGCTGTTCTGGCTGGGTCAGGGGATGGGTGTCATCCGCTGGCCCGCCAGTTCGTTCATGATCGATCAGTATCTCTGGGTCGTGACCGGATCGGTCACCGGCGCGCTCGGGCTGCTGTTGGTGCTGATCGCCCGGCGCCTGCCCCGTCGCTGACCGGGCCTTTCCCGAGTCGCGCAGCGGCATCGTCGTCGATCGAGTCGCACCGTAATCGGGCGGCGGAGCCGTAGCGTTCGCGCGACGTAAAAATATTTGTGTATCGGCAACGGCGTTCGATCCCGCAAAATGCGCGCTATGCTCTTGTTAGCGCTGCCATTCGTGACTCGAGCCCCGGTCGCGGCCGCCTGTTGCGACCCGTTCGCTTAAATCGATCTTAATCACGTTCTGCGACGACGGTCTCCTGTTTGGGGGCCGACATCGTATGACTTCTACCTTCTTCCTTCCTGCCGGTCTGGCGATGCCATCGATTGCAACGGTGGCCGAGGAACTGCGTGCGCAGCCGCTCGGCGGTGAGGTCGTGCTCGACGCATCGGCCCTGACCGCGCCCGACCTCAGCGTCGTCCAACTCCTTCTCAGCCTTCGTGCCGAAGCCAGGTCGCAGGGCGGCGATGTCCGCCTGTCCGCGCCGGCCGGCGAGGCGCTGACCGCCCTTCTCCATCGCGGCGGCTTCACCGACGCGATGAGCCCCGACGACAACGCCTTCTGGTTCCACGGAGTCCCGCTGCAATGACTGCTTCCATTCTCGCCGTTGATGATTCCGCCAGCCTGCGCATGGCGATCCGCATCGCCCTGACCGGCGCGGGCTATACCGTGACCGAAGCCGGAGACGGCGTGGAGGGTCTGGCCAAGGCCACGTCGACCAAGTTCGACATGATCGTGACCGACCTGAACATGCCGAACATGGACGGACTGTCGATGATCCGCGAACTGCGCAAGCAGCCGGCGCAGGCCGGCGTGCCGATCATCTTCCTGACCACCGAATCCGATCCGGAAATGAAGAACCAGGCAAAGGCCGCCGGCGCGACCGGCTGGCTGGTCAAGCCGTTCGTTCCGGATCAGCTGGTGAAGGTCGCGCGCAAGGTCCTTGGCCGGTGAGCGGCGACGATCCGATCGCCGCCTTCCGCGTGGAGGCGGGCGAGGTGCTGGATCAGGTCGAACAGGGGCTGCTCGACCTCGGGCACGACCTTGGCAATGCCGATCTGGTCAACGCCGTCTTCCGCGGGCTGCACACGCTGAAGGGCTCGGGCGCGATGTTCGGCTTCGATGCACTCGCCGGCTTCACCCATCACTGCGAAACCGCCTTCGACCGCGTGCGCAAGGGGCAGGTTCCGGCGACCGCCGGGCTGGTCGCGGTCATCCTGTCGGCGCAGGACCATATGCGTGCGCTGGTCGACGGTGACGCCCCCAAGGCGGAAGGCGACGCGATCCTCGCCCGCTTGCAGGCGGCGATCGACGAGGCATCGGGCGTCACTTCCGCTGCCGCCCCGACGGCTGCCCGCACCGGCTGGACCGTGTCGTTCAAGCTGCCGGTCGACGCCATGGCCAACGGCACCAATCCGCTGATGCTGCTCGACGAATTGCGCGAGCTGGGCGACTGCACCGTCGTCGCGCGGACCGACGCCATCCCGCCGCCGTCGCAGCTGGTCCCCACCGAATGCCATGTCGGCTGGGACGTCACGCTGATCGGCGACATCAAGCGCGACGATATCGAGGACGTGTTCATCTTCGTGATGGACGACATGGACCTGACCATCGAACCGCTGGCGGTCGAGGGTGAGGAAGCGCCCATCGCCGAAACACCGGCCGTCGTCGAAGAACCCGTCGTCGCCATGGCCGCCACCGCCAGTGCCGACGGCCCCGCCGCCCGCTCGACCGCCAAGGCCGAGGAAAGCGTCCGCGTCCCCGCCGGCCGTCTCGACGCGCTGATGGACCGCGTCGGCGAACTGGTGATCGCGCAGAGCCGCCTCTCGCAGCTTGCCGACCATGGACAGGACCTCGTGCTGCGCTCGGTCTCCGAGGAGATCGAGCGGCTGGCCGGCGAACTGCGCGAAACCATGATGGTGCTGCGCATGGTCCCGGTCGGATCGCTGTTCTCGCGCTTCCGCCGCCTGATCCACGACCTGTCGCGCGATACCGGCAAGACGATCGAGTTCGAGACCGAAGGCGAAGCGACCGAGGTCGACAAGACCGTGATCGAACGCCTGTTCGACCCGATGGTCCACCTGATCCGCAACAGCTGCGACCACGGCCTCGAAACGCCCGAGGACCGCGCCGCCGTCGGCAAGCCCGCCGCCGGCACCGTCCGCCTCGCCGCGCATCAGGCCGGAGGTGAGGTCGTCATCACCATCCGCGACGACGGCCGGGGCATCAACCGCGCCCGCGTCCGTGCGAAGGCGGAAGCGAACGGCCTGATCCAGCCCGACCAGGCGCTCACCGACCACGAACTGCTCCAGATGATCTTCGCGCCCGGTTTCTCGACCGCCGCGACCGTCACCAACCTGTCGGGCCGCGGCGTCGGCATGGACGTGGTGAAGCGCACGATCGAAGGGTTGCGCGGATCGATCGACGTCCAGTCGACCGAAGGCGAAGGATCGCTGATCGCGCTGCGCATTCCGCTGACGCTGGCGATCATCGACGGCCTGCTCGTGCGGGTCGGCACCGGCCGCTACGTCATCCCGCTGACCGCGGTCGAGGAGTGCATCGAGCTGTCGCTGGAAGACGACATGCGCCATCGCGGCCGCAGCCTCATCACGCTGCGCGAAAAGCTGGTGACGTTCCTGCGCCTGCGCGAACTGTTCGCGACCGACACCCGGCCGGACCCGTTCCAGAAGATCGTGGTCGTCGCCACGCCGATGGGCCGCGTCGGGCTGGTCGTCGACCAGATCATCGGCAACCACCAGACGGTGATCAAGCCGATGTCGGCGCTTCACCGCGACGCCACCACCTTTGCCGGCGCAACGATCCTCGGCGATGGCGAGGTCGCGCTGATCCTCGACATCGCCCAGCTCATCGCGCTCGGCCAGCCTCGTGAGGAGACGCTGCGTGCAGCCGGATGAACAACGCCAGGCGGGGGGCCTGGTCCCGTGGAACAGCGACCGCCAGCTCGAAGTGCTGGTTTTCGACTTGGGGGGTCAAAGCTTCGCGCTCGAGGCGGTGCTGGTCCGCGAAATCCTCGACATGATGCCCGAAACGCGGGTGCCCGGCGCACCCGATCTGGTCGGCCATGTCATCAACTTTCGCGGGCGGATCATTCCGCTGGCCGACCTGCACCTCGCTTTCGGGATGCGCGTGCCGGAAACGACCAAGGACAGCCGCATCGTCGTGATCGAGGCGGAGCTCGGCGGCGAGCCGACCATCCTCGGCCTGCGCACCGACAAGGTGCACGAGGTCGCGACCTTTTCGGCCGCCCATAGCGAGGACGCGCCGGTCGTCGGCCTGCGCTGGCGCCGCGAACATGTCCGCACGCTGATCCGGCATGGCGACGACGATATCGTCGTCCTGCCCGACCTGAATGCGATTTTCCAATCGATCACGCGCGGCGACGTCGCGGGGACGTCGATCCACTAACATTCCATTTGGGGGGGGGTCTCCATGCGTGCAACGATCAAGGTTAAATTGGCCGCCACCTTTGCTGCCGTCATCATACTGCTCGCCGTCGTCATCGGCGTCGGCATCAACAAGATGAGCACACTGAACACCGCGATCAGCGATGTTATCGCCGGTCCGGCGCGCCAGTCGCTGACGGCGCAGCAGATCGATACCGAACAGAGCCAGGCGCTGGCGGATCAGCAGTCGCTGATCCTCAACACCGACGCCAGCCGGATGCAGGGCTATTATGACGCGGTAGTTGCCGGCGAAGGCCGCGTGGACAAACTGATCGCCGAGGGACAGTCGCTCGCGTCCGAGAGCGGCAAGCCCTACTGGGTCGAAGTCGCCAAGAGCTGGACCGAACTCAAGCCCGTTTTCGACCGCATCCGCGACATGGGCAAGGCGAACCAGAACGAGGAGGCCACGCGACTGTCGAACGAGGTGCAGGTTCCGCTGCTCAAGAAGATGAACGCCAGCGTCGATCGGCTCACCGATTTCCAGAGCGCGAACATGAAGGAAGCCGACGAGGCGACCAACGTGCTCTACGCCGAAAGCCGCATGGTCCTGGTCGTCACCGGCATCATCGCCTTCGTCATCGCCGTGCTCGGTGCCGTCTGGATTTCGCTGACCGTCTCGCGCGGCCTGAAGCGCATTACCGTTGCGCTGGACGCGGTTGCCATCGGCGACCTCGACAACGAAGTCACCGTCACGTCGAACGACGAGATCAAGGACCTGGTTGATACCGTCAACCGCATGACCGGTTCGCTGCGCAAGTCGGCGACGCTGGCCGACACCATCGCACAGGGCGACCTGACGGTCAGCCACACCCCGCTGTCGGACAAGGACAAGCTGGGCCATGCGCTGGTGACGATGGTCGAACGCCTGCGCAATGTCGTCGGTGACGCATCGGGTGCGGCCGACAATGTCGCCGCTGGCAGCCAGCAGCTCTCCGCCTCGTCGGAACAGGTGAGCCAGGGCGCGACCGAACAGGCCGCCGCTGCCGAAGAAGCATCCGCTTCGATGGAAGAGATGGCCGCCAACATCAAACAGAATGCCGACAATGCCGCCCAGACGGAGAAGATCGCGCGCCAGTCGTCGAAGGACGCCGAGGCGAGCGGCGTCGCGGTCGACCGTGCGGTCGGTGCGATGCGGGTCATCGCCGAGAAGATCGGCATCGTGCAGGAAATCGCCCGCCAGACCGACCTGCTGGCGCTGAACGCGGCGGTCGAGGCGGCACGTGCCGGCGAACATGGCCGGGGCTTCGCGGTCGTCGCATCGGAAGTCCGCAAGCTGGCCGAACGCAGCCAGACCGCCGCTGCCGAAATCAGCGCGGTGTCGGGCGACACGGTGCAGGCCGCGGCACAGGCAGGCGAGATGCTGACCAAGCTGGTCCCCGACATCCGCCGGACCGCCGAACTGGTCGCAGAGATCAGCGCCGCATGCCGCGAACAGGATATCGGCGCAGCACAGATCAACCAGGCGCTGCAACAGCTCGACACCGTCACGCAGCAGAACGCGTCGGCATCCGAACAGATCACCTCGACCTCCGAGGAACTGGCGGGTCAGGCGAACGAACTGCAGCAGAGCATCGCCTTCTTCCGCGTCGAACATGCCCATGGCAACCGCCGTCCGGCGGCCACCCGCAAGCCGGCGGCACCACGGGCGAAGGCCCCCGCCGCCAGCCGCGCCAAGCCCAACTCGGTCGCCGACCAGCAGGCCCGCGCACGCGGCTTCGCACTCGACCTGACGCAAGGCGGGCCCGACAGCGACGACGCTGCCTTTGGAGAAGCCGCATGACCGACAAGACGCCGATGCAGGTCGTGACCTTCGGCCTGGGTGAGGAAGTGTTCGCGGTTCCGGTGACCATGGTCCGCGAAATCCTCGACTATCGCCCCGCCTTTCGCGTGCCGAACGGCCCGGCCTGGATGCTCGGCATCACCGATGTCCGGGGACAGGGTGTGCCGATGATCGACCTGCGGATGCGGCTGGGGCTCAGCGCGGTCGAACCGACGCTGGCGACCCGGGTGCTGATCGTCGACGTGATACTGGCCGACCGGATGCTGTCGCTGGGCCTGGTGGTCGACCGGGTGATCGCGGTCGCGACCTTCGAACGCGAACGGCTCGAAGCCGCGCCGGACATCGGGCTGCGCTGGCGGTCCGACTATATTGCCGGCGTCGTCCGTGAAGCCGATGGCTTCGTCGTCATCATCGACGCAGCGCAGGTCTTCTCCAACGACGACGGCGCGATCGCGACCCTCGCCACCGCCGCCTGACCTGCCCCGCGCCGCGTCCGCCGGACGGATGCGGCGCGGACAGACGCCCGACCGACCACGGCCTGGACAACCATAATAATAAGGATGCCATTCATGTCGCTGCTGTCGCACTTCAACCGCACGTCCCGGCCCGCCGCGGCGATCGCGGAAATCCATGCGCTGACCCGATCGATCGCCGCCGGCGATCTGTCGCAGCGCCTGCGCGAGGACGTCGCGACCGACGAGGCGCGCGAGCTGCTGGCGGCGGTCAACGCACTGCTCGACACGGCGCTGGGTCCGGTCGCGCGGCTGGAAGTGGCGATGGTCCATGTCCTCACCGAACATGATCGCGGCGACATCGACGTCATGCTTGCGCCCGATACGTTCCCCGGCGACGTCGGCCGGATCGCGGATCAGGTGAACCGACTGGTCGGCGCCCATATCGACACCAAGAAGGCGGCAATGGGCTGCGTCCGCGAACTGGCGAACGGCCATTTCGACGCGCCCTTCGCCTCGCTGCCGGGCAAGAAGGCGTTCATCAACGGCGCGATCGAGACGCTGCGCGGCAATCTGCGCACGCTGATCGCCGAAATGAACCACATGTCGGCCGAACATGATCGCGGCGACATCGACGTACAGGTCGCGGCCGACAAATTCCCCGGCGATTTCGCCACGATGGCGACCGGCATCAATACCATGGTCGCCGGCCATATCGCGGTGAAGAAGAAGGCGATGGCCTGTATCAAGGCATTTGGGGAGGGCGATTTCGAAGCAACGCTCGAACCCTTCCCCGGTAAGAAGGCGTTCATCAACGACACCATCGAAACGCTCCGCCGCAACTTCAAGGAAATCTCGGGCGAGATCCAGCGCCTGATCGGTGCCGCGACCGCCGGACAGCTTGGTGAGCGGGGCGACGCCACCCGGTTCGCGGGCGATTATGCCGCGATCATCGCCGGCATCAACGGCATGCTCGACGCGATCATCCTGCCGATTGCCGAGGGTAACCGCGTGCTCGACCGCGTCAGCACCGGCGACCTGACCGGGCGCGTCGACATTGCGTGCGACGGCGATCATCAGCGGATGAAGGACGCGATCAACCGTCTGGTCGACAATCTGTCGCACTTCGCGGGCGAGGTCGCCTTCGCTTCGGATCAGGTCGCCTCGGGCAGCCAGCAGCTCTCCGCCGCGGCCGAACAGGTGAGCCAGGGCGCGACCGAACAGGCCGCCGCCGCCGAACAGGCATCGTCGTCGATGGAGGAGATGGCGGCGAACATCAAACAGAATGCCGACAATGCCGCCCAGACCGAAAAGATCGCGCGCCAGTCGTCGAAGGACGCCGAAACGAGCGGCATCGCGGTCGATCGCGCGGTAGGTGCGATGCGGACCATCGTCGAAAAGATCGGCATCGTGCAGGAAATCGCGCGTCAAACCGATCTGCTGGCGCTGAACGCAGCGGTGGAGGCGGCGCGCGCCGGCGAACATGGTCGCGGCTTCGCGGTCGTCGCGGCCGAAGTCCGCAAGCTCGCCGAACGCAGCCAGAACGCCGCCGCCGAAATCAACGCGGTTTCGTCCGACACGGTCAAGGCCGCGGGTGAGGCGGGCGAGATGCTCGCCCGGCTGGTGCCCGACATTCGCCGGACCGCCGAACTGGTGTCGGAAATCAGCGCCGCGTGCCGCGAACAGGATATCGGCGCATCGCAGATCAACCAGGCGCTGCAACAACTCGACACGGTGACGCAGCAGAACGCCTCCGCCTCGGACGAGATTTCGTCGACCGCCGATCAGCTGGCCGGCCAGGCCGAAGAGCTTCAGGCCAGCATCGCCTTCTTCCAGCTTGCCGAAGGGGCAACGGCGCCCGCCCCGGTCGTCCGTCCCGCCAAGGCGAAACCTGCCAAGGCGATCAAGGCCAAGCCTGCGCCCAAGGCCCGTCGCGGCAGCATCGCCGACCAGCAGTCCCGCGTACGCGGCTTCGCGCTCGACCTGTCGCAGGGCGGCAGCGACGACGAAGACGCCGACTTCGGTCGGGCGGCCTGACCGCCGCACCGCCCTTCTCCCTGCTCCGACGACGTGACCGTCGCCGCCACGTCGATCGAATGGAACCCGCCCTATGTCCGCCTTGCCC
>NZ_QQWV01000066.1:0-12571 GCF_003951715.1 Sphingomonas sp. ABOLH
GATCTCGCCACGATCACGGTCATGCTCGCGAACGCACGCGCGGATGACATCGTACTCGAACCGAGCGCCGGCAACGGTCTCCTGGTAGCGGGCCTCCCGCCGATCGCGGCGCTCCAGCTCAACGAGATCGATCCCGCGCGCCGCGAGCGGCTGTCGGCCACCTTCCCGAAAGCCAGCGTTACCGGCCACGACGGCGCGCAGATCGCCAGCGTCATGGCATCCGCGGAGCGCCCCAGCCTCATCCTGATGAACCCGCCCTTCTCGCGCTCGCTCGGCCGCGGTGCCGACGCGCTCGCTGCGGTCCGCCACCTGCAGGCGGCGATCAAGCGTGTGCGGCCTGGCGGGCGCGTCGTCGCGATCATGCCCGACTGGTTCTTCAACTCCGCGCGCATGGGCACGATCTGGTCGACGACGCTGGCGAGCGTCGCGCTGCGCACCTCGATCCGGCTGACCCATGCCTATGGCAAGCACGGCACCGGAGTCGCGGTGCGACTCTATGTCATCGACAAGACGGTGGGTGATACCACGACGGTCACGCTCCAGCGCGGCGCCGTAAGCGACCTGGTCGAGGCGCTGGTCATCCCGCCCCGGCAGGATCTGATCCCGGAGGCCGCCACTCCGGCGCCGGTCAAGCGGGGCGGGGGGCTGTCCCTCCTGCGCAGCGTGAGATCGAAGCCCGCTGCCACCCCGCGCATCTTCCGCGCTCTCGCCAGGAACGAGGTTCTCCCGGTCGGCTACCAGGTACTCGAGACGCCGGCGCCACTCGCCGAGCAGTCCGGCGTCTATCTGCCCTATCGGCCGAGCCGTATCGTGTTCGACGCTGCCGGCGAGCATCCGACCGCGCTGGTGGAATCGATCGCGATGGGCTCGATCCCCGCGCCGATCCCCGTCCATGTTCCGTCGCTGCCCGAACGCACCGTCACCGAACGCCTCCTGTCCTCCTCGCAGCTCGAGACCGTCGTTTACGCCGGCCATGCCTGGACCCAGTATATCCCGGGCCTGAGCAAGCCAGACAAGGAGGGCGTGGGGCTGGTGCTCTCCGACGACGGACGCGCGTACCGCAAGGGCTATTTCCTGGGCGACGGCACCGGGGCAGGGAAGGGGCGGCAGGTCGCGGCCGTCATCCTCGACAACTGGCTGGCGGGTCGTCGCAAGAACATCTGGATCAGCAAGAACGAGGCGCTCCATGCCGACGCGATCCGCGACTGGACCGCGCTCGGCGGTCTCGCGGCCGATGTGCAGCCGCTCTCGCGCTGGAAGATCGACGAGCCCGTCACGATGGACGAGGGCGTCCTGTTCGTGACCTATCCGACGCTGCGCTCCAACCGCGGCGACGCCACCCGGCTCGATCAAATCATCGCCTGGGCCGGTGCCGACTTCGACGGCGTCATCGCGTTCGACGAGGCGCATGAGATGGGCGGCGTCGCGGGTGGCGAAGGGTCGATGGGCACCAAGAAGGGCTCGCAGCAGGGCATCGCCGGCGTTCTCCTGCAGAACCACCTGCCCGACGCCCGCGTGCTCTACGCCTCGGCGACCGGCGCGTCGGAGGTGAACAACCTCGCCTATGCCGTGCGGCTCGGCCTGTGGGGGCCGGAGACCGCCTTCGCCAACCGCGAGGCGTTCATCACCCAGATCCGGCAGGGCGGGATCGCGGCGATGGAACTGGTCGCGCGCGATCTCAAGGCGACCGGCCTCTACACCGCGCGCGCGCTGAGCTTCGCCGGGGTCGAATATGACATCCTCCGCCACGAGCTGACGCCTGAACAGATCGCGGTGTACGACACCTATGCCGATGCCTGGGCGATCATCCATCGCGGCCTTGAAAAGGCGCTCGAACTCACCGGCGTCGTCGACGGCAACGAGGGCAAGACGCTCAACTCGGGCGCGAAGGCCGCGGCGCGCTCGCGGTTCGAAAGCTGCAAGCAGCGGTTCTTCGGGGCGCTCCTCCTGTCAGCGAAGCTCCCGACCGTCATCGCGGCGATCGAACAGCATCTGGCGGCCGATCAGTCGGTCGTGCTGCAGCTGGTCAGCACCGCCGAGGCGATCCTCGACCGCCGCCTGGGCGAACTGTCGCCCGACGAGCGCGCCGACCTCGACATCGATCTCTCCCCGCGCGAGGCCGTGATCGACTATCTGACGCGGGCATTCCCGGTCCAGCAGATGACCTTCTTCCGCGATGACACCGGCGAGGTGCGCTCGCGACCGCTGTTCGACGAGAGCGGCCACCCGGTCACCAACCCCGAAGCCGAAGCCGAGCGCGACAATCTGGTCGAGCAGCTTTGCGCGCTGCCGCCGATCGCGGCCGTGCTCGATGCCATCATCACCCGGTTCGGCACCGAGATGGTCGCCGAGGTGACGGGGCGCACCAAGCGCCTCATCACGGTGAGCGGGGGAGGGCAGAAGCTCGAATCGCGCTCGGCCCGCGCCACGCAGGCCGATTCCGCCGCCTTCATGGAAGGCACCAAGCGCATCCTGGTCTTCTCCGACGCCGGCGGGACCGGGCGGTCTTATCATGCCAGCCTCGATGCGAAGAACCAGCAGCAACGCGCGCATCTGCTCCTGGAGCCGGGCTGGAGGGCCGATCGCGCGATCCAGGGCCTGGGACGTACCCACCGCACGCATCAGGCCTGCTCGCCCCTGTTCCGGCCCGTCACGACCGACTGCAAGGGCGAACTCAGGTTCACCTCGACCATCGCGCGGCGTCTAGACAGCCTCGGCGCTCTGACGCGCGGCCAGCGCCAGACCGGGGGGCAGAATCTGTTCGACCCGGCCGATAATCTCGAAAGCGACTACGCCAAGGCGGCGCTCATCAGCTGGTATCACCTGCTCGTCGCGGGGAAGCTGACCAGCACCAACCTCACCGATTTCCAGCATCGCACCGGCCTGGAACTGCTCGATACCGACGGCGTGTTGAAGGAGGATCTCCCGCCCATCCAGCGCTGGCTCAACCGGTTGCTGGCGCTGCCGATCGGGCTCCAGAACTGCATCTTTGACGAATTCCTGGCGCTGGTCGAGGCACGGGTCGCGGCCGCGCGCGAGGCGGGGACACTCGATGTCGGCGTCGAGACGATGACGGTCGAGACCGCGACCGTGCTCGACGATACGATCCTGCGCACCGACCCGGTCAGCAAGGCGACCTCGCACCTGCTGACGATCGAGGTGACCCGGCGCCGCAACCCCATGTCGCTCGAGCGCGTGCTGCGCATCGCCGATACCGACCAGACCGCCGTGTTCGTGCGCAACGGCAAGTCGGGCAAGGTCGCGCTGCGCACCAACGCGCGCTCCTGGCTGACCGAGGACGGGGTGGCGGTGTCGCGCATCGAACTGATGCGTCCGACCCGGCACGAATATCTCGCACTCGACGATCTCTACGAGACGGCCTGGGAGGAATGCAGCCGCGCACGGTTCGAGGCGGAATGGTCGGCCGAGGTCGACGAGATCCGCGGCAAGCTCGACGTCGAGACGATCCGGCTCGCGACCGGCCTTCTGCTGCCGATCTGGTCGGCGCTGCCGAGCGACCATCTCGTGGTCAACCGCGTGGTCGATGCCGAGGGTCGCTCCTGGCTCGGGCGCATGGTGTTCCCGGGCGACGTGCCGGCGCTGTTCTCGAAGATGGGCCTCGACAGCAACGACGTGCTCAGCCCGGCCGAGGTCGCGCGCGCCGCGATGGAGGGCGGGACGGTCACGATCCGGCGACCGTTCGTGTGCGAGGTGAAGCGCGTACGCGTCAACGCCAAGCCGCGCATCGAGATCAGCGGCGCACCGGCCGACCAGCTCGCGTGGCTCAAGTCGATCGGCTGCTTCACAGAGATCATCGCCTACAAGACGCGCGTCTTCATCCCCGTCGAGACGGCCGATGCGGTTCTCGCAAAGCTGATGGCCTGACCGGCACGATAACAGCCAGCTAGCAGCAAGGTAGCCGCTTGTCGGCGAGCCCCAGTCGCCCTCCCGCCCAAGCGGGAAACGAGAGGGGAGAAGGAGCGGGGAGGGTGTCCGGGTCGGGGGAAACACCCGTGCACCGGACACTTTCCCGCTCATGGAGACGATAGATGACCCAGACCGTCAAACTCGCGAAGCTGAAGCGTTCCGAGAAGAACGTGCGCACCACCCCGCCCAAGAATATCGAGGCGATGGCCGCCAGCATCCGCGCTCGCGGCATCATGCAGAACCTGCTGGTGACCGCCGCCCGCCCGAAGGGCATGTTCGAGATAATCGCCGGCGATCGCCGCTATCTCGGTGCGATGATGCTGGCCGAAGCCGGCGAGATCGTTGCCGCCGACTATGACGTGCCGGTCAAGATCATCACCGGCGACGAGGCGGACCTGCGCGAGGTGTCGCTGACCGAGAATTTCCAGCGCGAGCAGATGACCGTCGCCGAGGAATGCGTCGCGTTCCAGCACTTCCTCAAGACCGACGGTGACGTCGACGCGGTCGCCAAACGGTTTGGCCAGACCCGCCGCTTCATCGAGGGACGGCTGCGCCTCGCCGATCTTGCCGAACCGATCTTCGAAGCCCTGGCCGCGGGCAAGATCTCCTACGAGATGGCCAAGGCCTACGGCTCGACGGCCGACAAGGCCAAGCAGGAGCGCGTGTTCGAGCAGTATGGTCACTCGTCCTACGTCAACGCCGACCAGATCCGTCGCGCGATCGCCAACGACACGATGAAGGCGACGGATCCGATCGCGATCCTGGTCGGTGCCGATGCCTATGTCGCCGCGGGCGGCCGCATCGAGCGCGAACTGTTCAGCGAGGACGGTGACCGCTGGACCGACCCGGAACTCGCGCAGACGCTCGCTGCCTCGCTGATGGAGGCCGAGGCCAAGCGGCTCGGCGAGGAACTGGGCGTCGCATGGGTGCGCCCCGTCGCCACGACCAGCCTCTACGGCATCACGTCCGACCTCCACCGCGTGACGCTGCCGGCAGCGCCGCTGACGGACGAGGAACAGACGCGCTGCGACAAGATCGAGGAGCGCGTGCAGGTCATCGAGAGCGATATGGAGGACGAGGGTATCGATGACGACACCTATGCCGCGCTCGATGCGGAATCGGATCGGCTGCGCGAGGAATATCAGGCGATCCACGACAAGGCGCCCGAGCTGACCGACGAGGTCAAGGGCCAGGTCGGCGTCTTCCTGACGCTCGGCCGCGACGGCAAGATGACGCTCGACACGACCTATTACAGCGAAACGCCGATCCGCCTGCCCGGGGACGATCGGCCGCTGCCGTCGTCGCCGTCGTCGCGTCGCACCGCCGACCTGCCGCCCGAGGCGGTCGCTCCTGGCGGCAAGCCGCTCAGCGCGCGGCTCCATGACGAACTGGCGGTCCAGCGCCGCGACATCCTCGCCGCCTCGATCCTCGGCGATCCGGGGCTCGCGCTCGACTATATGCTGTTCTGCCTCGCCGACCCCAGCCACGGCTACGGCCGCTACGGGACGACGGTTCGGGCAGGGCGTCCGCAGGACCCGCAGATGCCCAAGGATCAGCCCGCCACGCAGGCGCAGGTCGCGATCGCCGAAGCCCGCGAGGGTCTCGACACGTCGTGGACGGAAGGGTCGAACCCGGTCGAGCGGTTCGAGGCGTTCCGCGCGCTCAGCGACGACGCCAAGGCGGCCTGGCTCGCGGTCGTGGTGGCGACCTCGCTCGAGGCCAAGCCCGATTACAGCTCGGTCACCACCAACCCGCTCCATGCGCGGCTCGCCTCGATCCTCGAGATCGAACCCGCCAAATGGTGGCGCCCTACCTCGGCGAACTTCTTCGACCGCGTGTCGAAGGGTACGCTGCTGGCGCTGCTCACCAACGTCGGGGGCGCGCCGCTCGCGGCCCGCTACATGGCCTCGAAGAAGGGCGAGATCTCGACCAGCTGCGAGAAGCTGTTCGCCGGCGAAGCGATCACCGAGGCGGAGACCAAGGACGCGGCGCTGGCCTGGGTGCCCGACGCGATGCGGTTCGATCTCGTGTCGGTCGCCGGTGCCGACGAGGCAATCGACGACGAGCCCGGCGATGAGGGCTTCGACGACGACGACTACGGCGACACCGATGATCTCGGTGCCGACGATGCCGGGATCGACAGCGACGAGGCGCTGATCGCGGCCGAATAGCCCCCCGATACCCCCGGCCCGTTCGTCTCCCGGGCACACCTTGGCGGCTGTCCCTCACCGGGGCGGCCGCCTTCTTTTTACCCGCGGACCGTCACGCGTGGCCCGCGCATCGAGGGAGCTTTCCCATGACCTTTCACCGCAAATCGACTGCGCCACGCCGCGATGTCGCGGCCGAGATCACCAACCTCATAATCGCCAAGCTTGAAGCCGGCGTCCTGCCCTGGTCGCGCCCCTGGGGACTGACCGGGGCAGGGGGGCGACCGCTGCGGCATTGCGGCACGCCCTACACCGGCATCAACGCGCTCTATCTCTGGGCGATCGGCGACGCCCAGGGGTTCTCTGGCCGCAACTGGATGACCTACCGACAGGCGACCGAGTTGGGCGGACAGGTACGGCGCGGCGAGCATGGCGCGCACAGCGTCTATTATTCGACCTTCTCGAAAACCGAGGCGGACCGCGTCACCGGCGAGGCGGCGACGAAGAATATCCGGTTCCTGCGCTCGTACACGGTGTTCAACGTCGATCAGATCGACGGTCTCCCGGCGTATTATTATCCGGTGCCCGCACCGCCCGAACCGCGCATCGAGAGCCGGCACCGCGCCGCGATCGATGCCTTCTTCGGAGGCCTGCCGGCGACCGTGCGGCATGGCGGCGATCAGGCATTCTATTCGCCGATCGGCGACTATATCCAGCTACCGCAGCGCGGCGCGTTTCGCTCGGACGATCATTACGCCAGCACGCTCGCGCACGAATATGTCCATTATTCGGGCGCGCCGCAGCGCCTCAACCGCGAGTTCGGCAAGAAGTTCGGCGACAACGCCTATGCGTTCGAGGAGCTGGTCGCCTGCATCGGCCAGTGTCTGGTGTGCGCCGACCTCAATCTGCCCGGCGAGCTGCACGACAACCACGCCAGCTACGTCGATCATTGGCTGAAGATCCTGAAGGGCGATTCAAGCGCGATCATCAAGGCCGCGGCGAAAGCCGAGCAGGCGGTGACCTGGCTCCATAACGCCGCCGCGGGTGGCGCGCCCGGGATCGACCAACCCGAAGCCCTCGCAGCATGACCTGGAGATCGCACCATGCACATCGAATTGCGCAAGCTGAAGGTGGTCGACGCTTTGTCCGAGGAAACGACCTGCTACTCGGCCGAGATCTGGATCGATGGGCAGCGCGCCTTCCTCGCCTCGAACCGCGGTCATGGCGCCGCGGACGATTACCATGCCGTCGGCAGCGTCACCGAACAGGCGGTCGATGCCTGGCTCGCCGCCAACCGGCCCGTCTCGCGGCTCGGCGACAGCGTCATGCCGCACTGCCTCGAATTCGAGGTGGCGGCGCTCATCACCCGGATCGAGGAGGCGAAGCGGCTGCGCCGGCAATGCCGGACGAAGCTGGTGACGATCGAGGGCGACCAGGTGTTCTGCTATCGGCTCAAGGGCAGGACACCCGCCATCGTGTTCGCCGGCGTGCAACGCCTCACCCCGTCGGCGCGCATGGTCAACGGCGATGACGCCGCGCTCGACGAGGCGGTCGCCGTGATGATCGCCCAGGCCGGGAAGCACGCCCCATCCTGATCGCATGACAGCTTCCACCCGACAGGACAGGATACGCACCATGCAACCGCAACGCCGCCCCCTCATCCGCGCACTCGCCTTCGACGAGGTCGGCGCCGCGATCGGCCGCCTCGTGGATGTCGCCTCGTCCGATACCGGGCAGGCCGCGCGCGTCGCGGACTTCCTGCTGGCGTGGTGGAATGGTGACGACAACGGCCACTTCCCCATCCTCCACCTCAGCAACTGCGACGCGATCATTTCCGAGGACATGCTAATTGTCATGGCCTGGCTCGCGCAGGAGCCTGCGATCTATCCCGATGCGTGGGGCTATCGTGACGCAATGGTCGACCTTGTCGGCCGATGGAGGCTGCGATGAGCGCACGGCCGTTACAACCATTATGGGCCTGCTTTCGTTTGCCCCGAACGCAATCATGGCGGCAGACCGTAGTGGGAGACTGGCATGAGCGATAATATACGGCTCGCGCTAATGCGGCAGGCGCTCGCGCTTTATGACGCGACCGACGACGGAGCGACCGTTGCCGCCTGTCATCTGCAGGCCGCGGTCGATGCGGAGCAGGGTCTGCGGCCTATGCAACCGGGCGAGGACATCGATCCTGAAATACCGGAGCAATTACGTAACTGGTTATCGTGAAGGGGAGGGGGAGCGAATTTCTGAGCGCGTGAGGCGCTCGGGAGATCGCTCATGCCCTACGATGTCGCCTTCCGCCACCAGCAGGCGCTCGACCCGAGCGCGCTGGTCACGATTGGAGCAAGCCTTCACGCCATCACCCGCGCGATCGACGACTGCCGCAACGCCGGCATCGCCTTCGAGACCGATCCCGCGGTCATCCTGCTCGCCCGCCATCTCGCAAGCGTCACCGCGCGGCAGTCCGAAGACGCGCTCCTCAAGCGGCGCTGCATGGACCGTATCGCCGAGCTGCGACAGCACCCGGCGCTGCTGACGCTCGCGGTGCGCGGCGTCGCGCACGATGCGGCCGCCAAGGATCGCTTCCACAGCGACGGACGCAAGGCGCTGCGCCGGCTCGCCGAAACGCTGGGGCTCGACCCCGCGCACTACGACCTTCGCTCGAACCGCAGCCACGCCTCCCGGTCCGGCGAGATCACCCTCCACGGCGAGGAGCTGTGGATGCAGCTATCGCTCCACGGCACCATGGCCGACCGCGAGGTCATCTACCGCCGCGTCAGCGGTCGTCACGATCACCTCGGGGAGCGCGACTGCTACGCCTCGATCCGCGACCTGCTCGCGCCCGAGCGGTTCGCCGTGCGGCTGCGCAAGGAATTGCGGCTCACACCGCCGGTCGCCGAGCCGGTCAGCCTGTTCGGCTGATCGATCACCCGTCCACACACGCGAAAGGACCGCCATCATGGGCTGGCTAAGCATGCCGCTGTCGTCGATGTTCCCGCACACAGGCCCCAAAGCCTATCTCGACGCGCAATTCACCTACGACAACCGCAATGCCGACGGGAAGGGCAAGGCGCTGCGCGTCATCGCCTCTTCCTGCCTGCGCAACAAGGTCTGGTACGCGGCCGTGGTGCCGTCGACCGACGGCACCGACGAACCCGCCTTCGCGGCCGTCTGCCTGGTCAGCTGGAATCCGCGTGCCAAGGACGGATTCGTGTTCGCCTACAAGGATATGACCGAACACGCCGGGCCATGCGAGGCCGAATGCCCCGAGCGCATCCTCTCGCTGCTCGGCGATACCGACGATCCCGGTGCGCTCGACTGGCGCCGACGCTGCCTCGAGCGGCTCGCGACCCCGGTACGCCCGCTCGAACACGGCATGCACATCCGCTTGCCGAGCAAGGTCACCTTCGTTGACGGCTATGAGGGAGACGAGTTCATCGTCCACAAGCGCGGCCGCAAGATCTCGCTCGCGATCCCCGGCAACAGCTACCCGAAATATCGGATCGGTAACCTTCGCAAATGGGCGTGGACACTCGTGCCGCCCAAGCCCGAAACTCGCGTCCACAAGACGGTGTTCGGTTGATCGCCGACATCCCCCACGTCAGGATCATCGCCATGTCCGCCCCGTATCCGCCCGTCACACCCAGCCCGAAGCGGTCGCAGCTCTGCAGCCGCGCCCATGCCCAGCGCGTCGCCATGCGGATGTTCGATGCCGGCGCACGCCAGGTCTCGATCGTGCGCACCGGCGATCCGCTGCAACCCTTCCGCGTCCTCCCGGTCATCGTCGACGGGCCGAACGTCGAAGTCGAATTGCGCTACGCATGAGGGGCGCGCTGCTCCTCGGCATCGCCGCGCTCGCCGCCTGCGGGGCAGGGGCACCCCAGGGCCACGACGGTGCGACGATCACCGGCGAGGGGCGGGCGATCGACGGCGACACGGTTTCGGTCGATTTCCGCCTGTCGGGGGCCGACGCCTTCGAGCGCAAGCAGATGTGCTCGAAGGACGGTGCCTGCTATCCATGCGGCAAGTTTGCTCAGGATTCCGCCTCGCGTATCCTCAAGAGCGGTGTCGCCACGATCCGCATGACCGGCGCGAGCAGCTATGGCCGCCCGATCGCCATCGTGACGGTCGACGGCTACGACCTGGGCGAGCAACTCATTTTGCAGGGTCTGGCGGTGCCGGCGACGCAATATCTGCGCGGCGATCCGCAACGCGCCGCGCGCTATGTCGCCGCGGCAGAACAGGCCCGGTCAGCGGGTCACGGTGCCTATGCGGGGGAATTCATCGATCCGGCGCGCTGGCGGCGCGGGGAACGCCTCGCGTGCGAGGCGCGTTATTGATATCCCCCCCTTGGAAGAGGCGGTCCGGCATGCTCCCTTGCCGAACCGCCTTTTCTTTTGTCGTCAGCCCTTGAGCTTCGGACCGGGGCCACGATCGTCGGAATCGTAATCGGGTCCCGGGTCATGCGACCAGGACGCGCCGATCGCGAACGCCGCGTCGAACCGGCCCAGCGGACCGTCCGGCTCGGCCGCGACATACGGGTTGACCAGCGGCTTCACCGGCAGCTTGTTGCGGTAGATGTGCCCGGCGATGCGACCGCGCGCCTCCAGCAGCTTCTCCAGCCAGACGAGATCGTCGAGCATGGTCACGACGCCCTTGCCGGCGACGCAATAATAGAGGCACCGCTGGAAATCGTCGCACGCGGTGCTGAGGATCGTGGTCAGCTTGACCTTGCCCTCGTTCTCGCCCTCATGAATCCATTCGAGCGATTCCCGCAACTCGCGCGCCGAGAGATACGCATCCTCCGGATTGCTGCCGATGCACGCTCCGGCGAGCATGCGCCGGGTGACGCGAATATCCAGATCGACCGACAATTCGGTGAGCACCGCGTCGAGGTCGAACTCTCCGATAAATTCCGAACGCTTCATGGCCAGCTCCTTTGTTCATTGAACGTAACGTGAACAAAGGCGACAAGGCAAGCATTATGGAGTAGCATCACCACCATGTGGCTCGTCCCGCGCGATACCCGGGGTCTAACCTCCCGCTCGCCCGTCCCCGACGTGGTGCGCGAGGCGCTGGTGCGCTGGTATACCGGCGAAGGCGAGGACAGCGATCACCGCGCGTCGGTCATCATGGTGGTCAAGGCACGCGACCATCACCAGTGGATCGCCTGCGACTGCCTGGGGGAGGGGACGGACCCACCACTACTCTCGCCGGCCTATCTCTCCGAAGCCGAAACCTATTACCTGCGACGCCTTACCAGTATCCGCCAGCGTCGCCCCGAGCATGACGTCGACTGCCCCTTCTTCCGCGAGCAGGCACCGCCCCGCATCCGCGAGAAAGCGACCGCCACCCCGCGCACGATCAACGAGCCGGACGGGCTGTTCTCGGCGCACCGGCTCGCCCCCGAGAAACTGGCGCAGCTGCCCGACGACAGCGAACCCGACGATCGCACCCGCGGCGTCGCGATCCCGCGCCTCGCGCGGCTGCTGTGGCAGCTGATGGAAATGGCGCAGGTCAACGTCGTCGAGCCGCTTGAGGTCGGCGAGCCGCGCACCACGTCGATGGCGAGCGAATTCGCGGCGATGCGCGCCGCGGCCGAACGGGTCCAGATCGCACCGGGTATCCCGCTCGCGCGCCATCTCTACACCCACATCGACCCCTACGAACGCGGCATCGTATTCGCGAAACTGCGCGAGGCGGCGAAGAAATGGCCGAGCGAGCACGCCCCGCAGGCCTTCCTCCTCCTGTATGCGATCGACGTCTCCGGCTCGACCATCACGCTTGCCGAAGGGCGCGAGCTGATCGTCAAGAACCGCATCCGCCACATCGGCGTCCACCAGCGCCACATCGGACCGCCGTATCTGGTCCTGGCCGTCGTCGGCGAGCACAACCCGCGCGAGGGCTATGCGTGCCTGCGCGCCTATGCGCAGCCGATCGCGCGCCCCGCCAATTTCGTCGCGATCCACAATCTCGCCGAACGCAAGACGATCGTCGGCCTGCTCGATCTCCAGTACCGGCTTCGCCGGCGCGGCATCGGCGTCGGATTCAAGCGCCTCCTGTTCGACATCGCGACGTCGATCGGCGACGTCCGCCCCGACCTCATCCTGGACCTGCGGGACTTCACCACCGGCGAGGTGATCGAGGCGGCGCTCGAAGTCGTCACCGGCGACAATCCCGATGCGCTGGGGCTGAAGCTGCGCCAGGTCGAAAAGCTGCGTGAGATCGCGCCCGTCGTGACGATCCATGCCGAGGATCTCGAAGGCGATAATCTGGAAAGCGCCGTTCTCGATCAGCTTCATATCGGCTGATACCGAAACGGCCGCCCCGGTTTCCCGAAACGGCCCTCGTCTTCACACCGGAATCTGCGGTCAGATGTTGTCGCCGAGCGCGCCCTTGACCGAGCCCTTTACGTCCTGAGCGGACCCCTTCAGCTTCTGGGCCTTGCCCTCCGCTTCGAGGCTCGCGTTGTCGGTCGCCTTGCCGATCCCTTCCAT
>NZ_QQWV01000067.1:0-12345 GCF_003951715.1 Sphingomonas sp. ABOLH
GCATGATCTCGACCTCACGCAGCTTCCCGATGATCTCCTCAGGCTTGTGCTTCTTGGCAGGCATGCGTCGTCCCTTCCTTGATCCAGACTGTCATAGTCGATGGACCACTCAGAAGGGGGCAGCTCAGGCTTGATCCCCAGCTCTCGGCTCAGCGTCGAGAGCGAAGCTTGCGATCGCTGTATTGCTGCTCGGACGGCGTGCGTGGTCGTGGCGCTCCCGTGACGTACCTGTCCCATACGGCTTCCTTCCATTCCAACGAAAGGATCGCACCATCAAACCGTGGGATCAAACACCGAGCTTCGTGGCGGGATTGCGCTTGCTTGGGACCTGCGTCGGCACGCCCCATTCCATCGGCTCGATCCGGCGATCGTCGCCATCCTGCACAACGACAGCACCATAGAAGGGCGTCTTCTTCCCGGTCGGGAAGATATCGCCGGTCGGAAAGGTCTCATCGACCTCATAGGGAAGGCGGATGCCGAACGTCGCGGCCACCTCGGCCTGCTTCGTCGTCAGCCTGTACCGATTACACATCCGCGCCTCCTCTCGGCGCCGGCGACTGATCGCCGGCGCATGTTCGTCAGAGCTTGTCCTTCAGGCCCTTTGCGGCAGTGAACGACACCTTCTTCGACGCTGCGATCGTCATGGCTTCGCCGGTCGCCGGGTTGCGGCCCTGACGCTCCGGCCGATCCTTGACGGCGAACTTGCCGAACCCAGGAATGGAGACTTCGTCGCCCTTCGCTGCCGCGTCCGCAATCTGATCGAAGACCGCCACGATTGCCTTCTTGGCGTCAGATTCGCTCGAACCCGTCGACGTAGCGACGCCCTTGGCCAATTCGCTGATGTTCATGCTATTCATGCTCCCCAAAAAAACCAGCGGGATCCTTACTCATGGCGGGCGACGACATAAAGACCGTGCTGGATGAGGCGAACACCCAAGCGGTTGCGCTGATGCTCGGCACGCTTGACGATGACGACGTTACATTGATTTACGAGATAGTCGGCGGGGTAGGGCCGATCGCCGACCTCGCGGTTGAAGCCATGAAGAAGCGGAACATCGCCCTACAGCGTTGGAGATCGTCCCGGATCATCCCGAAGCGTCTCGCCAATTAAGTAGCCTGGTTCCCCAGAGTCCACTGATACGGCTTCCGATCGAAGGCCTGACACCGCGACTTGTCTGCCTGCGGCATAGGGATGCGGAGATACTCGACCGATTGCGCCTGCCGCTGGATGGTCAACCTAACACGGTTGCAGCCATACGAGGGAGGGTCGCTCTCCGCGACTACGGTATCAGCATCCCACGACTTGATCGGATATTCGTCCGTGTGCAGAAAAACGGACAGTGCGGCGCCAAGGTTGGATAGATCGGCGATGCGGCAGGAGCCTTGGCCCCGCCGGCACTCGATGTGCAGGAAGGTTCGGCCGTCCATATCTGGACCCACTAGCGTTCCCTCCGCCGAAATGAACCCGGTGTCGTTCGCGCGGTCGTCTCTGTCGTCATAGAAGGTCTTCGGCGCGTACCTGACGGGCCGATCCTCAGCCGCTTTCAAGAGCCAGAGGGAGGCCGCAACGGCGATGACTGCAGCTGTTCCGAACCCCGCCGCAAAGCTCCGAACACTCAAACGACGATCCCCCCGTACCTCCCGTGTGATCGGGTGCAATGCGCTCAACCGATCGCAATGGGGTTGACCAACGCGGCTCGGTAACGGAACATAAAGGGAACAAGTAGAGTCTAACCCTTATGCCCGCCGACCTTGATTCATCAGTGCCGACCATAGCGCATCTTCGGACGATCGCCACACCTGCGACCGACTTCCGCATCATGCCTTTCGGCGTCGACGCGATCGACGGGCGGCTCGGGGCAGGGGGCCTTCGCGCTGGCGCGCTACACGAGGCGACGGCGCAGAGCGCCACGATGGTCGACGACGCAGCAACGACCCTCTTTCTCGCCAGCATCGCCGCGCGTGAAGCTGCTGCGGCAGGCGGGCCGGTGTTGTGGGCGAGCTGCCGCGCCGACCTATACGCGCCGGCGCTGGAACAGATCGGGCTACCGGCCGCAGCCGTGATCCATGCCCAACCACGTGATGACGCGGCCCTTCTGGCGGTGATCGAGGATGCGGTGCGTGACGGCACACCGTCTGCGATCGTCGCGGAGGCGAGCAAGGTTTCCATGGTCGCGACCCGACGTCTGCAGCTGGTCGCGGCAGAGGCCGACATGCCCGTCCTGCTTCTACGTCGTCGACGCGGTCTTAACGAGGATCCGCTCGCCGAACCATCTGCGGCCTGGACGCGCTGGCGGATCGGCACCGCACCGTCCGAGCGGCTAGATGTCGCGGGTGTAGGAAGGGCGAGATGGGCAGTGGAGTGCGCTCGCCAGCGTGGGGGTGAGGGGTTCTCCCTGATTGTGGAGGGCAGCGATGAGACGGGTCGTCTCGCTGTTCCTGCCGGACTTGGCCATCGAGCGGCTGAGACGGTTGGAACGGTCCGCTTCGCGGCAGCCTGAACGGCCTGTCCTCGAGCTGCCGGTAGATGACGACCCCGGCGCCTGTTCGGTGCCGCAGGGCGGCGGTTGGCGGCCAGGCGCGCGGTGGGCACGCGAGGGCCTGCCTTCCCGCGCCGACGTCGAGACGCAGATTGCGGCGCTGCCAACGCATGCGCAGCCGCCCATGCGCGAGCTCGGCCGGCGATCGGAGGCAGCAAGCCACCCTTATAAGACCGTAATCGCAGGGCATGCGGGGCGGAAAGCATCGCCATTGGATATTAAAACCGATGGCCTTCCACCCTTGGCGCTCATCGGGAAAGCTGGCCGGCGCGAGGAGGTGGTTGCTGCGTGCGAAGGTGCGCGGGCGCTCGGCATCCATCCCGGTATGGCTGCAACCCACGCGCGCGCGCTGGTATCGGATCTCGACTTCCGTCCGGCCGAACCGGAGGCTGATGCTGCACTCCTAGATCGCCTTGCGCTGTTCGCGGTTCGGCGCTGGTCACCCATTGCTGCTGTCTCGCCTGCTGATGGGCTCTGGATCGACCTTGCGGGCTGCGCGCATCTGCATGGTGGCGAGGAGCGGTTCTGCAGGCGGCTGATCGCCTTCTGCCGTCGTGCTGGTTTCACCGCACGCGTGGCCGTCGCTGATACGGCAGGGGCGGCCCATGCCCTCGCTCGCTTTGGTCGCAGCGAGCTCATCCGCGTCGAGCCGGGTTCAACCGCCAGCGCGATCTCGCCGCTGCCGATCGTCGCCCTGCGCCTAGCGCCGAGCGCACTCAGCGCCGCCAAACGCTTCGGCTTCGAGACAGTAGCGGATCTGCTGCCGGTCGCGCGCGGGCCGCTGGCGCGTCGGCTCGGTCTGCCGGCGATCACGCGTCTGGATCAGGCGCTGGGCGCGGTCGCCGAGCCAATTACCCCGCGCGAGGATGCCGAGGTTCCAATCGTCGAGCGTCGCCTCCTTGAGCCGATCGGCACGGCCGAGGCGATCGAGCAAGTCATGGGCGACCTGCTGAACGAGCTTGCGCAGGTCCTGCAGGCGCGAGGCTTGGGCGCACGGGCACTCCGCCTCACGGGCTTGCGCGTCGACGGCACGGAACAAGTCGTGGGCGTCGGGACGTCGCGCCCGACGCGCGAGGTATCCCACCTCCTCAGGCTCCTAAAACTCAGGATCGAGCGGATCGACCCCGGCATGGGGCTGGAGCAATTCTGGTTGGTCGCGCCGCATACCGAACCGCTGGATGCGGTCGACCTTGGCGCCGTCCTCGCCGGCGAGGCGATGGTGCGAGACCCGGCGCGCCTGGTCGACGTTATCGCCGGCAGGATAGGGGGCTATGCCGTCTACCGGCTTGCGCCCGTCGAAAGCCATGTGCCGGAGCGGGCCGTCACCCGCTCCGACCCGGTGGAGATGCCAGGATCATGGCCCGCGTGGAAGCGCCCGATCCGCCTCTTTGCCCGGCCGGAACCGCTGGCGCGCGTGATAGCGCTGATGCCGGACCAGCCACCGCGTCGGTTCGAATGGCGCGGCAAGACCTACAAGATCGTCGCCGGCGACGGCCCCGAGCGGGTCCATGGTGAATGGTGGCGCCGCGATGCCGAGGTGTGGGCGGTGCGGGACTATTACCGGGTCGAGGACGATGCGGGCGGCCGCTACTGGGTCTTCCGACGCGGTGACGGTTTCGAGGAAGATACGGGCGACCTGTCCTGGTGGATGCACGGGGTCTTCGGATGACCCACTATGTCGAGCTGCAGGTGCTCACCCACTTCTCGCTGCTACGCGGCGCGTCGTCGCCAGAGGAGTTGTTCGCGGCCGCGGCGCTGCTCGGCTACCCGGCGATCGGCGTCAGCGACATCGGCACGGTTGGGGGTGTCGTGCGGGCATGGGAGGCGCAGAAGGCTACGGGCGTCCGCTCGATCGCGGGCACGCGCGTCGATCTGTCCTGCGGCCGGCGCTTGTTGCTCTATCCGACCGACCGGCCCGCCTGGTCGAGGATCACGCGGCTGCTCACCGTCGGCAAGAAGCGGGCAGGCAAGGGCGGATGCCTCCTCGACTGGCACGACCTCGAGCCGTGGTCGGAAGGCGTCGTCGCCATCCTGCTGCCGCACGAGGCGGACGAGGAGAACGTCGCCGCACTGAAGGACCTGAAGGCTATCTACGGACGTCGCGGCTATATGGCCCTGTTCCAGCGGCGTCGGCCGGGGGACGCGGTCCGCATCGATGCGCTGGCGCGGCAGGCGGGCGGGGCAGGGGTCCGTGCCGTTGTGACCGGCGATGTGCTCTACCATGCGCCCGAGGCACGGCTGCTGCAGGACGTGGTGACGGCAGTGCGCGAGAAATGCACCGTGGACGAGCTCGGCTATCGCCGCGAGGTGAACGCGGACCGGGCGCTCAAATCCCCCGACGAGATGGTGCGGCGCTTTCGCGCCTATCCGGACGCACTGCAGGCGAGCGTCGACATCGCCCGCATCTGCACCTTCGACCTCGGCGAGCTGGCGTATCAGTACCCGCATGAGCGCCTGATCGAGGGGCTGTCAGCGCAGGAAGCCTTGGAAAAGCTGGCGACCGAAGCGGTCGAGCGGATGTTCCATGGCCAAGTGCCGGAGGCGTACACCAACCAGATCGCGCATGAGATGCGGCTGATCGGCGAGCTTGGCTACGCGCCGTACTTCCTCACCGTCTATGCGATCGTGCGGGAGGCGCGTCGGCGCGGGATCCTCTGCCAAGGCCGCGGCTCGGCCGCAAACAGCTGCGTGTGCTTCGTGCTTGGCGTCACCTCCATCGACCCCATCAAGCACGAGCTGCTGTTCGAGCGCTTCGTGTCGGGGGAGCGCCGCGAACCGCCCGACATCGACGTCGACTTCGAGCATGAGCGCCGCGAGGAGATCATCCAGTGGATCTACGAGACCTATGGGCGTGATCGCGCGGCGCTGACCGCGGTCGTGACCCGCTACCGCGCGCGAGGCGCGGTGCGTGACGTCGGCAAGGCGCTTGGATTACCCGAGGACCTGACATCCTCGCTGGCGGGGCTCGTTTGGGGCTGGTCGGCCGAGGGCGTCGGCGAGAAGCAGGTCGACGAGCTCAACCTCGACATCGCCGATCGCCGGCTACGTCTGACGCTTGACCTCGCACGCAAGCTGATCGGCGTGCCGCGGCACATGTCGCAGCACCCAGGCGGCTTCGTGCTGACGCATGACCGTCTCGACGATCTGGTGCCGATCGAGCCCGCGGCGATGGAGGATCGCCAGATCATCGAGTGGGATAAAGACGACATAGACAGCCTGAAGTTCATGAAGGTCGACGTCTTGGGCCTCGGCATGCTCGGCTGCATGAACCGAGCCTTCAACATGCTGGAGGCGGACAAGGGCCTGCGCGTTGAGCTGAAGGACCTGCAGGACGACGACCCCGCCGTATATGCCATGATCCAGAAGGCCGACACGCTCGGCACCTTCCAGATCGAAAGCCGAGCGCAGATGAGCATGCTGCCGCGCATGAAGCCGCGCCGCTTCTATGACCTCGTAATCCAGGTCGCGATTGTGCGGCCGGGGCCGATCCAGGGCGACATGGTCCACCCGTATCTGCGCCGGCGAGAGGGGCTGGAGCGGCCCGAATATCCCCGCCCGGAGCTGCGCGCTGTGCTGGAGAAGACGCTGGGCGTGCCCCTGTTCCAGGAGCAGGCCATGAAGGTCGCGATTGTCGGCGCTGGCTTCACGGCAGTCGAGGCGGACCAGCTGCGCCGCGCCATGGCCACCTTCAAATTCACCGGTGGAGTCAGCCACTTCAGCGAGAAGCTGATCGAGGGCATGGTCACGCGCGGCTACCCTCGAGAGTTCGCCGAACGCACCTTCCGTCAGCTCGAGGGCTTCGGCTCCTACGGCTTTCCGGAGAGCCACGCCGCCAGCTTCGCCAAGATCTCCTATGCGAGCAGCTGGATGAAGCATCATCATCCGGACGTGTTCTGCGCCGCGCTGATGAACGCGCAGCCCATGGGTTTCTATGCGCCTGCGCAGATTGTCCGCGATGCGCGCGAACATGGCGTCGAGGTGCGGCCGCCCTGCGTCAACGCCAGTCGCTGGGATTGCACGCTCGAGCGGACAGGCGGGCGCTACCTGGCGGTGCGGCTTGGCCTGCGGGTGATCCGCGGCCTCTCGAACGCTGACGGGGCCAAGATCGTCTCAGCGCGCAGCACCACCGCATATGACTGCGTCGAGGACGTGTGGCGCCGGTCCGGCGCGCAGCGTGCCGCGATCGAGAAGCTGGCGGACGGTGACGCCTTCCACAGCTTCGGCGCCGATCGCCGGCAAGGCCTTTGGAAGGTGAGGGGGCTTGGCGAGGCTCCGCTGCCGCTCTTTGCCGCGGCGGATCGTGCGGCCAAGACATTGAGCGCCGAAGGCATCGAGCCAGAGGTGCAGCTACGGGCGCTGACCGATGGCCGTGAGGTGATCGAAGATTATCGCAACCTGCAGCTGTCGCTCCGCGCTCATCCGCTGACGTTCGTGCGTGACGAGCTGCGACGGCGCGGCGTCACTCGGTGCGCTGACCTCGCCAGCGTCCGCGACGGCCGGCACGTCGAGGTCGCCGGCATCATCCTCGTCCGCCAGAAGCCTGGGAGCGCGAAGGGCGTCCTGTTCATCACAATCGAGGACGAAACCGGCATCGCCAACGGCATCCTCTGGCCCGACCGTTTCGAGGCGCAGCGCCGGACCGTGATGTCGGCCTCCATGGTCGGTCTGAAAGGGCGCGTTCAGAAGGAAGGCGAGGTGATCCACGTCATCTGCGACCGGATCGTCGATCATGGCGACCTACTGCATCGTGTCGGAGATATGTCCTTCCCGCATCGCACCGGCCGTGGCGATGCGGGCCAGCATCCAGGCTCACCGGACCGCGGGGACAAGGGATGGCAGCCGGAGCCGCGGAGCCAATACTGGCCGCCCCACGCGGACGGTAAGGATCCTGAGGAAGTCGTGCGCTTCAAATCGCACGACTTCCACTGATCCGTGTCGACGCTGCCTCGGCACCAGCGCGTAGTGATCGCGCTGTCGGTGCACATCCTGCGCGCCGGCGTGGCGAAGTGCCAGGAGACGAAGGTCGACGGGATCGAGGTTCGCCTGGCGTTGCGTTGTCTGCTGCCCCACTGCCCTGAGCGCTGGCCGTTGGAGCTCTACTGGGACGCCGCCTCACAGACCAATGAGATCGGGCGGGCCCAAGGCGTCACCGCGGCCTTTAACGGGATCGTGCGGCAGCTCCGGAAAGCCGGGCGGTACGAGGACGTTTCGTCGTTGTGAGCAGCCGGCTGACGAATGAAACTCCATATCGAACGGTCGGCGAGTGGGCGGCTGTCACTTTGCACTTCGAATGAGACTGGATAGCTTCGAGATCGCCACATACTTGCATGGGAGCTGAGACTCGTAGCGAAAGCGAACAGCCGCCTCCGCGATGGCTCACGATAAGTGAGCTTCGCGACAAGCTGTACGGTGTGCATTCGCAACGAAGATGAGACCAGTCTCACGGATGTGCAAAGAATCTCGTTTAGTATGAAAGCTGGCACCAGGCGCATGACCGTTGAAGAGCAAGCCCAAGCAAGAATCGTGCTAAGGCGTTGATTTAACATAATCTTTATTATCGATCTTGCGCGTTTGCGCTTGCAGATCATTTACCAGAACTCTCGACCGCCGCGTATTTCACGCCACGCATTGTCCCACTTCACTCCAACCTCGCTACTGACAGGTCGAGATCCAGGCTCAAATTCGGTCATCGCGTCATCGATGTGCTGCGATGGCGCTCCTGAATTAAACGGTGCGATCCGGTGCCGTCGAAGGTGCCAGACATAGGCCTTCTCGTGTTCGCTTGCCGGCTCGGCCCGTCCCCAAGCCACGTCCTGAAATTGGCGCTGCGCAGCGCTCCTGGGTCGCCGCTCGCGCAGTCGCAGCGCCTCGTAGAAACCGAGATGCGCTGCCAACAGCTCCTCGTACCGAGCAGCGATGCGAGGATCCTCTACTGCCTCCTTCGCCGTCATCGCGCGTCCTGCAACGTCGGAAAGAACAAATACGGAAAACCGCTCGCTTAGTTCAATACGGTCTGCTACGCTTTGCAAGCGTAAATCGCGCCTGGTTAAGCCGATTGGTGCAGGAGAAGCGGCCATGTTGAACCATGATACTGGTCAGATGGACTGGGATGCCGGCCGCGCTCAAGGGCCAGCATTCCCCGCCTCGTCCTTCTCGGTGAATCCAGACAATCTTTTCGACCCCTCTACCCCTCGTGGCAGAGAGCTACTGGACGAGGTTTACCCATCTAGCACCGCTGATGTGGAAAACGAAGTGTCGCCGCACGCACGTTGGATCGTTGCTGCCGTGCTGATCGTCATGTTTATCGGCCTATTCCTTATTCCTGGGCATTCCTAAGCTGGAACCGCTTGGGGTCGACCGGCCTGCCATCCTTCCAAAGCTCGTAATGAAGGTGCGGGCCGGTCGACTTGCCCGTGCTTCCCACCCGACCAAGAACTGAGCCCGCCTCAACGTTACTACCTACCGGAAATCCCGACCGGTCCTGCATGTGGAAGTATTTGCTTTGCGACCCGTCGCCATGCTGCAGAACTAGGTAGTTCCCAGCACCGCCTCCTTGAAAGTCATTCTTCACCACTCGGCCGGACGCTGGCGCACGGATTTCAGTGCCCAGCGCTGCCGCGATATCGACGCCGCGGTGATGATGCCCCGGCTGCCCGGTTACCGGGTCGATGCGCCCCCCCATGTTCGAGCTCAACCGTCCGGAGATCGGCAGCGTTGCCCGCTCTCCCCGCGGCAGTTCGTAAACGTGGCTTGTTCCCTGGCCCATGCCTAGCGTGTCGCGCGCCCAATCACGCGCCCCCTCGACGCCGGGGAGCGTCGTCGGGATCCACGCGTCATTCCGCTCCCGAACGTGGTCGCCCAGACGTCCGGCCGTATCCTTGGCGTCGTCGACCTGGTTTCCAATCTCGAAGGCCTGACGAGTGATGCGTGCGGAGGCGTTCGGGATCGCGTCTGAGACCTCGCCGGCAAGATCGTGATCTCGCGAGCTGTCACGGATCGAGACATCGGGTCCCTGAGCAGCCACGCCAGCAGCGCGATGTCCGCCCCACTGACGAACACCAGCCGCAGTCGTCGACGCGGGACCATGCAAGGTTCCGCGCAGATGCTCCGGAACGCTGACGCCGAGCTCGTCCCGCACCTCGGCAACGCGACGCTCCATAAAGTCGCCAAGAAGGATGTCTCGAACCTGCTCCTGTTCCCGGGTACGCGGCATCACCATGCCGGGGGTCCAACCAGACTGCGAAAGATTGTCATCCTGCAGCAGCCGCTCCTGCGCGTACGTGACGAACTCCTGGGTCTCGTTACGGCTGAGCGACCAGCCCCTCGACGAGGCTTCACGAACGTCGTTGCTGACGCGCTGGAATGTCTCCTCCGCGCGGGTCGCCTCGAGCGAAGCCGACCGCGATTCACCAACGCTAACCCCGAGCTTTTGCGAAAGCGATCGTACTTCACTGTCGCCACTCGAACTTGTTTCACGGAAGAAGTCGTCCCGTGCTGCCTTTGCCTGAGTAGAATTGGTCTCTCTTGTGAGATATTCCTTCATTTCGCCGAGAGCTTGATCACCGCTTACTGTTCGGCCGGTATTTTCGGAGGCTATCGATGAGCAGCCCCCATCGGGTGGTCCGGGTTATTAGTTAGTGCATTGTCGTCTCCGCCGCCATTGCCGGTCGTAGGTGGAGCGAAGCGGAACCGGAGGCCGGCAATGGCGGTGTCGCCGCTTGTGGTGCGGGCGGCCGATAGCCCAGGCTGCTGTGCGGCCGGACGGTGTTGTAGTGACGGCGCCACGCCTCGATCAGTACCCTTGCTTCAGCGAGGCTGTAGAAGATCTCGCCGTTGAGCAGCTCATCGCGCAGCGAGCCGTTGAAGCTCTCGTTGTAGCCATTCTCCCACGGCGAACCCGGCACGATGTACAGCGTCTTCACGCCAACCTGCCCGAGCCATTTCTGAACCGCGGTAGCGATGAACTCGCTGCCGTAGCACATTGGGAAGCGCTGGTTCGGGAGCCGCTATGGCCCTGATGAAGACAAGGCCGCGTAGCGGCCGCAGACTTCATCAGGGCAAGCCATGGCCGGTCAGCAGGTATCTAAAGTGAGGTTGTCGAGACAACACTTTGGAGGCCGACCGACCATGACCAAGCTCACCTCTACGCCTGCCGGCGCCGTGCTGGTAGCCATCGACATGTCCAAGAGCCGACAGGAGGTTCTCATCGAGCGACCGGAAGGCGGCCGGCGCCGGCGGATGACCGTCATGGCGACCAGGCAGGACTATGACGGCTTTGCCGAGCAACTCGCTGCTATCGGGCGCCCTATCATCGTCGGGTTCGAGGCGACGGGTAATTACCATCGTACGCTGGCGCACCGGCTGCTGACGGCAGGGTTCGAGCTGCGCCTCATCTCGTCGGTCGCGCTCGCCAGAACGCGCGAGGCGCTGCACAACGGCTGGGACAAGAACGACTCCAAGGACGCGCAGGTCATCCTGCACATGCTGCGGATCGGTGCGACGCAGCGCTACGTCGACCCGCTGGTGGCCGGAATCAACGACCTGCAGGAGCTCTCGAAGACTCACGAGACGATCTCAAGGATGAAGACGCAGACCTGGCATCGGATCCTGACCCACTACCTGCCGCTGTACTTCCCCGAGATCGCCCGCTTCGCAGGCAACAGCCGGTCCGACTGGTTCCTGGCGCTCATCGAGCGGTTTCCGACGCCGGCCACCATCACGGCGCTGGACCGCGAGGCGTTCTCGGCCGCGGCATGGCCGCTCATCGGCCGCAAGGTCTCCAAGGCACGCCTCATCAACGACATCTACGAGACGGCGTCCGCCTCGACGGCACTGCCGGTGCCGGAGAACTCAGCCGCCATCACCATGTTCCGCATGGTCATCGCGCAGGGCCGCAGCCTCATCCACCAGCGAGACGAGATCGAGCGGCTGGCCCATGCGCGGCTCGCCGATGACGTCGACTACCAGCTGCTGCGCAACATTCCGGGCATCGGTCCGATCAACGCGCTGACCATCCTGGCCGAGGCCGGTGATCTGCGGCGCTTCAACCATCATCGTCAGTTCCTGAAGTTCTGCGGTCTCGATCTCGCAACGTGTCAGTCAGGCACGTTCCGTGGCCGCACGAAGCTGTCCAAGTACGGCAATGCGCGCCTGCGCCGGACCTTCTGGATGGCTGCCCAGGTCGCCGCGCGTCAGCGCGACAACAGCTTCCGCGACAAGCTCGGACGATATGTCGCCGGGCACGCGGACGATGCCGACCGTCGCCGCAAGGCGATGACGGCGCTCACCGCCAAGATGGCGCGCGTGGCTCACGCCGTCATCAAGACGGGGACAGAGTACCGGCCGTTCCTCGAACGGTCGGATGCCAGGTGGAAGGACCCCTCTCTGCAAGTGCCGTGAGGGCGCTCGTCGAGCGACCCTGTAGATAATGTTCGGGCCTTCCACCTGGGTGCGTATCTCGTTTTAAGGATGGTGAGGACCACGGCCGCCTCGGCGCTGCTGGATCCTGTGTTTGCTATGGCAGGGAGCGATCCCGTTGACGGTGGGAGCCATCTGGCTCAGATTGCATGCCGCGCCGACGGTTGTCGGCGCATGGATATCTGCTGGCCAAAACCCGCCGCTGCTTCCCGACATAGGACGTTATCTGATCTGATATGCGCGGGCGGACCCCTCGCGATGAACAGGTCGGCAAGCGCTGCCAGCACGTCTTCGTGTCGAAGCTGGCGCGCGACGACCAGTGCCAGGCATTCCCTGCTGGCCTCATCGATGATGGTCAGTATCCGGAACTTGCGCCCGTCATGCGTCC
>NZ_QQWV01000068.1:0-12129 GCF_003951715.1 Sphingomonas sp. ABOLH
GGACGCATGACGGGCGCAAGTTCCGGATACTGACCATCATCGATGAGGCCAGCAGGGAATGCCTGGCACTGGTCGTCGCGCGCCAGCTTCGACACGAAGACGTGCTGGCAGCGCTTGCCGACCTGTTCATCGCGAGGGGTCCGCCCGCGCATATCAGATCAGATAACGGCAGCGAGTTCATCGCTACCGCGGTTCAGAAATGGCTCGGGCAGGTTGGCGTGAAGACGCTGTACATCGTGCCGGGTTCGCCGTGGGAGAATGGCTACAACGAGAGCTTCAACGGCTCGCTGCGCGATGAGCTGCTCAACGGCGAGATCTTCTACAGCCTCGCTGAAGCAAGGGTACTGATCGAGGCGTGGCGCCGTCACTACAACACCGTCCGGCCGCACAGCAGCCTGGGCTATCGGCCGCCCGCACCACAAGCGGCGACACCGCCATTGCCGGCCTCCGGTTCCGCTTCGCTCCACCTACGACCGGCAATGGCGGCGGAGACGACAATGCACTAACTAATAACCCGGACCACCCGATGGGGGCTGCTCAGTGTCTCTAACCAACAACCACGAGCGGCGTCTCGGTGCGCTCGAGCAGGTCGCCGGTGACCCCACCGAGCAGGATCTCGCGGATGCGGGAATGAGCGAACCCGCCGATCGCGATCAGATCGGCACCGATTTCTTGCGCATAGAGAGTCAGCGTCTCCGCCTCGCTCTTGTCGTCGTTGACGACCCAGTGCCCCTGAGCGTCGAAACCGTGCCGGAGCAGGTGTCGTTTGACTTCGGCGTGCGCCTCCTGCTCGCCCTCGCAAGCGTGCAGGGACGTGCCGACCGTCACGACATCGATCAGCGCGCCCGGGTCAGCCAACTGCACCAGCGTGTGCATGGCACGGGTTGCCTCAGGTCCGGCCTTCCACCCGAGCACTGCGCGACGGACAGGTTTGAGCGTCTGCTCTTCAGGCAGGATCAGCAGCGGGGTTCCGCTGGCCCGGATGAGCGTCTCTGCGACGCGTCTGCGCAGCCACGGGTTCGCCCAGGTCTCGCGCGCGCCGATCGCGATCAGGTCGGCCACCTGCCGCCTTCGTTTGAGATTGCCGGCAAGCCAGCCGATGTCGTCATGCAGGCCGAAGATCTCGGCCGATGACCCGGCGGCGGCGAGATGAGCGCGCACCCGTTCGACATTGGCCTGATCGTCGCCCATCAACACCCACTCAGGAACGTATAGCGTTCCGAACGGCGCGGTCCCTGGCGAGGCTGTCGGAGCGGGCGTGAGCGCGGCGACCTCCAGCGTCGCTTCACGAGCCGCCGCGAGCTCGGCAACCGTCTTCAGGAAGGTTTGTGCGTGATCGCCGTCATCGACGATGGCCAAGATGTCCTTGATCATCGGCTTTCTCCCCAGGTCAGGCGGCGGTCGCCAGGTCGGTCTCTTGCAGCGGTGCCGCCTGGGCATTGATGTCCAGCACCACGCGTCCTTCGATCGACCCTGTCCGCATGCGATCGAAAACGTCGTTGATGCGCTCCAACGGCGCTGTTTCGACCGTCGCGCGGACCTTGCCGAGTGCAGCGAAGTCGAGCGCTTCCTGCAGGTCGAGGCGGGTTCCCACGATGGAGCCGCGCACGGTGATGCCGTTCAGCACCGTGTCGAAGATCGACAGCGGGAAGTCGCCCGGTGGCAGGCCGGTCAGCGACATGGTCCCGCCCCGACGCACCATCCCAAGCCCCTGTGCGAAGGCGGTGGTAGAGACCGCGGTTACGAGCACGCCATGCGCGCCGCCGATCGCCCGCTTGACGAAGGCGACCGGGTCGCTGGTAGCCGCGTTCACGGTCAGCGCGGCCCCGAGCCGTTCGGCCAGCCGCAGCTTGGCATCGTCCACATCGACCGCGATCACGTGCAGGCCCATCGCGACCGCATATTGGACCGCCATATGGCCCAGGCCGCCGATGCCGGACACGACCATCCAGTCCCCCGGCTTGGTGTCGGTGACCTTCAGTCCCTTGTAGACCGTGACGCCGGCGCATAGCACCGGCGCAATCTCGGCGAAGCTCACCCGATCGGGGAGGTGCCCGACATAGCCGGCATCGGCGACCACGTAGTCGGCGAAGCTGCCGTTGACCGAGTAGCCGGTGTTCTGCTGGCTCTCGCACAGCGTTTCCCAGCCGCCCAGGCAATGCGGGCAGTGGCCGCATGCGGAGTACAGCCAGGGCACGCCGACGCGATCGCCCTCCTTGACGTGGATGACGCCGGACCCGGTGCCGACGACGGTTCCGACACCCTCGTGACCCGGGATGAACGGCGGCGCCGGCTTGACCGGCCAATCGCCATCGGCAGCGTGGAGATCGGTGTGACAGACTCCGCAGGCCGCGACCTGCACCAGAATCTGCCCGGGGCCGGGGCGGGGGACGGCCACTTCCTCAATCACCAGCGGCTCGCCGAATCCGCGCACGACCGCGGCCCTCATCGTCTTGTCCATCGTCGATCTCCGTTGTGCGCGAAGTATCTCGCCCAAACAGAGATGGCGCGGCATTGGGGATGTTACGGAGGCGGCGAACCGGCTGACCCGCCCCTTGGTCGCCGATCTCAGGCGCGGGTCCGTCGTACGATCACCAAGGCGACGAGGCACAGGCCGGCAAGCCCGAACCAGGTCAGCGCATAGACGAGGTGATTGTTCTGGAAGCGGATGACGGTAAGCCCGGCGCGCGGCCAAGCGTGCTTCGGCCGGGCATCGGCGTCGGCATCGATAAAGTATGGCGCCACGCGAACGAGCTGGCGCGCAGCCGCGATCGCCTGGACATCGCGGGAGAACCAGCGATCTGCCACGGGATCATTGCGGCGGAGAAAGGCACCACCAGGCTCCGACGTCCTGAGCAGACCCGTGACGGTCGCGTGCGCCGGGAGGTTGCGAGCCCGGGTGGCCTGCACCGCACGCTCCGGGGGGACATAGCCCCGGTTGACGAGCACGACGAAGCCGGTGTCGGTGCCTAGCGGCGTGAGCACCCAGAAGCCCGTGCCCAGGTCCGTCACCGCCCGCACCAGCGTCTCGCGGTCGTGGAGGAAGCGACCGCGCGCGACGACGTGCAGATAGGCGTGGCGCTCACGTTCGATCGATGGCCAAACGGCCGGAGGCGGCGCAGACACGGGCGATGCCTGCACGCGCGCGTCCACCGCTTCGATCAGCGCCAGCTTCCAGCTTCGGCGCTCGACCTGCCAGATGCCGAGCGCGCTGAAGAGGACGATACCGAACACGGCCAGGACCGTGAGGGCGGTGCGCTTGCGCCTACCCGGACGCGACCGCCCCATCACCAATCTCGCTTCAGCGAACCGGGCCGGTCATGCCGCCGGGCATCGGCATCATGTTGGTGTTAAGGTGGAACATGACCCACACCGACCCACCGATCGTCAGCACCACGATGACCGCGGTGAACAGGAACGCCAGCAGCGTCCAACCGCCCTCGGAGCGGGTGTCCAGGTGCAGGAAGCAGACGACATGGACGACGATCTGCACCAGCGCGAGCGCGAAGATCGTCGCCGCGGTCCACCCCGGGGCGGGGCCGTCCTGCGACATGACCAGCCAGAAGGGCACGACCGTGAGGATGATCGCCAGCAGCGAGCCGATCCGGTGGCCGCGGCGGCTGCCGTGACCCATCGTGTCGCCGTGCGCGTGGAGCGCGTGATCGTAGGGTTCGGTGCTCAACGGATCACTCCATACAGATACACGAAGGTGAAGACGCCGATCCAGATGATGTCCAGGAAGTGCCAGAACATCGACAGGCAGATCAGGCGCCGCTTCATCGGCAGCGACAGGCCGTGCCGCCCAAGCTGGATCAGCATCACGGTCAGCCAGATCAGGCCGACGGCAACGTGGGCGCCGTGCGTGCCCACCAGCGTGAAGAAGGCCGACAGGAAGGCGCTGCGCTGCGGGCTCGCGCCCTCGGCGATCAGCTGGCCGAACTCGTAGAGCTCGATGCCGAGGAAGGCGAGGCCGAGCAGCCCCGTGATCGCCAGCCACGCGCGGGTCGGCCCGACGCGTCCCGCCTCCATGTGCGGCATGGCTTCGCCGAAGGTGATGGACGAGGCGAGCAGCAGCGCGGTGTTGAGCGCGACGAGCTTCAGGTCGAAGATCTCGCGCGGGATCGGGCCGCCGGCGTAGCTGGTGCTCACCACGCCGAACATCGCGAACAAGGAGGCGAAGATGAGCGCATCGCTCATCAGGTAGATCCAGAAGCCCAGGATCGTGGCGCCGTTACTGTCGGCGTGTTCGTGGTCGTCCTGTTCGGCGAGGTGCCAGGTCGGGCTGGCCGCACGAGGGTCGAGTGCGTGGTCCGTCATGTCAGGCTCCGGCGCCGAGCAGCTGCTGCCGCTGGCTCTCTGTACGGGACACCTCGTCCGCAGGGATGAAGTAGTCGCGGTTGAGGTTGAAGGTGTGGCTGATGGCGACCGCCAGCAGGCCGACGAAGCTGAGCGCGGCGAGCCACCACATGTACCAGACCATGCCGAAGCCGAGCGCCAGGGCGAGGCCTGCGAGGATCACGCCGGTGCCGGTGTTGCGCGGCATGTGGACCGGGCGGAACCCGTCACGCGGCCGCTCGTACCCGCGCTGCTTCATGTCGTGCCAGGCGTCGAGCGCATGCACCACCGGCGTGATCGCGAAGTTGTAGGCGGGCGGGGGCGAGCTGGTCGACCATTCCAGCGTCCGACCGTTCCAGGGATCGCCGGTCGTGTCGCGCAGCTGCTCGCGCTTCAGGAAGCCGACGAGGATGCTCATCACGAAGCCGAGGATGCCGACCAGGATGATGAGCGCGCCGATCGCCGCGATCACGAAATAGGGCTGGATGCTGGGATCGTCGAAGTGGTTGACCCGGCGCGGCTCGCCCATGAGGCCGACGACGTAGATCGGCGTCCAGGCGACCCAGTAACCGATCACCCAGCCCCAAAAGGCGACCTTGCCCCAGAACTCGTCGAGCTTGAAGCCGAACGCCTTGGGGAACCAGTAGACCATCGCCGCGAACAGGCCGAACACCACGCCGCCGATGATCGTGTTGTGGAAGTGCGCCACCAGGAACAGCGAGTTGTGGAGCACGAAGTCCGCGGGCGGGATCGCCAGCAGCACACCCGTCATGCCGCCGACCACGAAGGTCAGCATGAAGGCGACCACCCACATCATCGGCAGCTCGAAACGGACGTCGCCCTTGTACATGGTGAACAGCCAGTTGAAGACCTTGGCGCCAGTCGGGATCGAGATCACCATGGTGGCGATGCCGAAGAAGCTGTTGACGCTGGGGCCAGCGCCCATGGTGAAGAAGTGGTGCAGCCACACCAGGTACGACAGGATGGTGATGACCACCGTCGCGTAGACCATCGACGAATAGCCGAACAGCGGCTTACCGGAGAAGGTGGAGGTAATTTCCGAATAGATGCCGAATGCCGGCAGCACCAGGACGTACACCTCCGGGTGACCCCAGATCCACACCATGTTCCAATACATCATCGGCGCGCCGCCGAGATCGTTCGTGAAGAACGCGGTGCCGATGTAGCGGTCGAGCATCAGCAGGAAGAAGGCGGCGGTCAGCGCCGGGAAGATCGCAATCGCCAGCACGTTGGAGCAGAGCGCGGTCCACACGAACACCGGCATCTTCATCATGGTCATGCCGGGCGCGCGCATCTTCACGACGGTGGCGACCATATTGATGGCGCTGAGCGTCGTGCCGACCCCGGCTATCTGGAGTGCCCACAGGTAATAGTCGACGCCGGTATCGGGGCTGTACTGCAGCCCGGCGAGCGGCGCGTAGGACAGCCAGCCGGTGCGCGCGAACTCGCCCACGAACAGCGAGATCATCACCAGCACCGCGCCCGCGACCGTCAGCCAGAAGCTGAGGTTGTTGAGGAACGGGAAGGCGACATCGCGCGCGCCGATCTGGAGCGGCATGACGTAGTTGATGATGCCCACCACCAGCGGGATCGCCACGAAGAAGATCATGATCGTGCCGTGAGCGGTGAAGATCTGATCGTAATGGTGCGGCGGCAGATAGCCCTCGTTCGCGCCGAACGCGATCGCCTGCTGCGCGCGCATCATCAGCGCGTCGGCGAAGCCGCGCAGCAGCATGATGATGCCCAGAATGATGTACATGATCCCGACCTTCTTGTGGTCGACGCTCGTGAACCATTCGGACCAGAGATAGCCCCAGAGGCGATAGCGCGTGACGACCCCGACGAGGCCGAGCCCGAGCAGCGACACGACGATGAAGGTGCCGAACAGGATCGGCTCGTGAATCGGGAACGATTCAAACGTCAGCCGGCCGAAGATGGTCTTGAGGATGGTGTCGCTCATCGTGGTTCCGATCGCGCGGGGGTCAGGCCCGCACGGCGCCGGCGGCGCCGCGGAGGGAGGAGGGAAGGGCGGAAAGGTCGCGGTTGCGCTGGTCGCCCGGCTTCAACTGGCCCGGGGCCTCGCCGGGCTTCGCCGGCTTGGTGACATTCGGACCCGAGCCCTTGTCTTCGGGCGCCTTCTGGAGCGCAGGCGTCGGCTTCTCGCCGGTGATCGGAGCCGCGCCGCGTCCAGGCGGCATGCCGGCGCCCATGCGGTGATCGTGCGGATTTCCGCCGGCGCGCGCCATGTCGCGCGCCATCACGTCCATCATGCACGGCTTGCCCGGTTCGACGCAGCGGTTGACGATGCGGTCGAACAGCTGCGGCTGCACGGCGCCGAACCGCATCACCGGCACCTTCTCGCTCGGCTTCGCCAGGGCGACGAACCGATCCGTGGCGAGCGAGCCGCCTCGCGCCTTCACGCCGGCCACCCAGCGGGCGAAGTCGGCTGGGGACTGCCCATGCATCTTGAAGCGCATGTTCGAGTAGCCTGCGCCGGAATAGTTGGCGGAATAGCCCTCGCTTGTCCCCGGCTTGTTGAGCACGGCATTGAGCTCGGAGCGCATGCCCGGCATGGCGTAGATCATGCCCGCCAGCGTCGGCACGTAGAAGGTGTTGAACTGGTCGTTCGACGTGATGGAAAAGCGAACGGGCACGTCGACTGGCAGCGCCAGCTCGTTCACCGTGGCGATGCCCTGCTCGGGATAGATGAACAGCCACTTCCAATCGAGCGCGACTGCCTGGATCTCGAGCGGCCTGGTGCCCGCCGGCACCGGGCGGCCCGGCGCGATCCGCTCCAGCGGGCGGAAGGGGTCGAGCAGATGCGTGCTGGTCCAGGTCACCGCGCTCAGCGCAATGATAATCAGCAGCGGGCACGACCAGATCACCAGCTCCAGCGTCGTGGAGTGGGTGAAGCTGGGATCATAGGTCTTGTTGGCGTTGCCGCGGCGGTACTTGCGCGCGAACACCACGGTCAGCACCATGACCGGCACGATGATGAGCAGCATGACGCCTGTGGAGAACAGGATCAGGTCGCGCTGCTGGACCGCGATGTCGCCGGTGGGGTTCATGACCACCATGTCGCAGCCGCCGAGCAGTGCGGGCAGCGCCAGCATCGCCAGACGCTGTGGCAGGCGCAGAGCGCGTCGCATGAGGTTGGATCCTGTCTTGAGCATGCCCGTCCGCTAACCGGCACGCCGCCCTCTCGACTTTGACAAAAGTCAAAGGTTCGCCGGTCGCCCGAGATTACGAGAAGACGTCAGATTGAAGGACTTGGAAGCATGGTAGCCAGCACCCTGGGCCCGGCGAACTCGACGGCACTTGAGCGAGACGCCAGCCTCATCAATGCCGAACGGCACGACGTTCGCCCGGGCGACATCGCCGTCGGCGTCATCATCGGCCGCTCGACCGAGTTCTTCGACTTCTTCGTCTACGCGATCGCGTCGGTGCTGGTGTTCCCAAGCCTGATCTTCCCCGACGTGAGCCCGGTGACGGGAACGCTCTACTCCTTCGCGATCTTCGCGCTGGCCTTTGTCGCGCGCCCGTTCGGCGCGATGGCGTTCCTGTGGCTGGATCGGAGGCACGGGCGAGGGGTCAAGCTGACGGTGGCCATGTTCCTGCTGGGCGGCTCGACCGCGGCCATGGCGTTCCTGCCTGGCCATGCGCAGGTCGGCTGGATCGCTGCGGCCCTGCTCGCGCTCTTCCGGATCGGGCAGGGGATCGCGCAGGGCGGCACATGGGACGGGCTGCCGGCGCTCCTGTCGCTGAACGCACCGGCCAACCGCCGCGGCTGGTTCGCCATGATCCCGCAGCTCGGCGCACCGATCGGCCTGTTCGTGGCCGCGGCCGTGTTCGCGTTCCTGCTCAACACGTTGAAGATGAGCGACTTCCTCGACTGGGGCTGGCGCTATCCCTTCTTCGTCGCCTTTGTTATCAACGTGGTCGCGCTGTTCGCCCGGCTTCGGCTCATCTCGACGCCCGAGTTCCAGGAGCTGTTCGAAAGCCGAGAGCTGCAGCCCTCGCCCGTTACCCAGATGTTCCGGGAGGAGGGGCGCACCGTGGTGCTCGGCGCCTTCGCCGCGCTCGCCAGCTTTGCGCTATTTCACCTCGTCACCGTCTTCCCGCTCTCCTGGGTGGTGCTGAATGGGGGCAGCGCTATCCGCTTCCTGACCATCGAAATGGTGGGTGCAGCCGTCGGACTCCTTGCGGTCACGGCTTCAGGGGCCATCGCCGACCGGATCGGCCGGCGGGTGCTGCTGGGCGTGTCGGCGGCGATGATCGGCGCGTACAGCGGGTTCGCACCGCAGCTCCTTGATCGCGGGCCGGCGGGCGAGTGGACCTACATGATCCTCGGTTTCGTCCTGCTCGGGCTGTCGTTCGGGCAATCGTCCGGCGCGACCAACGGCAGCTTCTCGCCCCGGCATCGCTACACGGGTGCAGGTACCACCGCGACGGCGGCCTGGTTCGTCGGTGCCGCCTTTGCACCGTTGGCGGCGCTGTTCCTCGCCAGCCGCTTCGGGCTGATCGCCGTGGGGGCGTACCTGCTGTCGGGCGCCGCCTGCACGCTGGGCGCGCTCGCGCTGAACCGTGACTGGGGCCGCAAGGCCGCCTGAGCCGGCCACCGCTACTGGAGTGAAGCCATGATGTTCCGTCACCTCGTTGTGCTCGCCAACCCGACGCCTGAAGGGTTCGACCACGCCATCGTCGATGCCTATCGGGAGGCGGTTGCAGCCAACCACCATAGCGTCGAGGTCCGCGATCTCTATGCATTGGGGTTCGACCCGGTGCTGCGCACCAGCGAGCGTCCGACTGAACCCGGCTGGTCGCCTGCAGCGGACGTCGCAGCCGAACTAGCCCATCTGGAGCGCTGCGACATTGTCGTCTTCGTCTACCCGATCTGGTTCGGCCTGCCGCCGGCCATGCTGAAGGGCTATGTCGAGCGTGTACTGGGGGCGGGCTACACCTTCCGCGATCTGCAGGCTGCTTCCGGGCAGTCGGTGGTCGCAGGAAAGCCACTTCTGTCGTTCAGCACGTCAGGCGCCTCGCTCCCCTGGCTCAACGAGCAGGGGCAGGTACTGTCGTTGAAAGAGGTGTTTGACGTCTATCTCTGGCGTGGACTGGGTATGGGACAGGCCGAGCACATTCGAATCGACTCCGTCGTGCCTGACATGGATGCCTCTTACGCCGGGGAGCAGTTGGAGCGGGTGCGCCAGGCCGCGGACAAGGCGTGCGCGATGCTCGCTGACGGTCGGTACCGCGCGCAGGCTCAGGCGGCGCTGCAGCGGCGTTCGCAAGAGGATAGCAGCCGGACGCAGTGACCAGAAAGCTGGAGGCTTTGCCGTGGAACAGCCTTTCTCGCAGGTGCTGCCCTTCGTGCGCAGGTCCAAGGTCATCGACGAGGTCGATGTTGGAGCTCTTTTGTCGGATCATGCCGACATCAGAGAAATGTGCGACCGGGTGGAAGCGCTCGCCGATCGCCTCCTGGAGGCACCGGACCATGACGAGCGTAGTGCGATCGCCGACCTGATCCAAAGCCGCTTCAGAAAGCATGTCGAGATCACCAGCAGGTTTCTCGACCGCGTGTTCGCGGGCGAACAGCTCCGCGTCGGGGCGGGTATGTTGCGACGCATCCTTCTTGAGCAGGTCGCGATCGGCATGCACGCGGAGGATGTCGGCGAGATGCTCCGAGAGAAGGGTGTCGACGACTCGCGAACGGACATGCTCAGCTACATGCTTCGCTGCCTGTTCGATGGTTGCCGGCGCTTGCTGGACTATGAAGAGCTGGCGTTCCTGTATCTGGGCGCTCGCCGATACACGCCGGGCGCAAGAATGACGCTGGAACAGGCGCTCGACGGAGCGTCCCACTAGGTTGCTGCCGCGAGCGCCGGCCGATGGAGGGCTCGCGGCCAATCACCATTTGTGGGCCAGGCCCCAATCAGGGATGCCGGCGTTCGCTGACGGTCACGAACATCATGGTCAGCATAAAAAGGCCCATGGCGCCTGCCGCGAGATACAGAAACCAGTCGTTCGGAAGATGGATCATCGTCGCCTCCTTTTGCTCGAGGCCTACGGGGTGCCGCGCTACTCGGCTGCTGCCGTTGACCAACCGCAAGGGCGTTGATCCGGCATTATACGTAGCGGCTCTGACATTTGACGATCGTCAAGGCGCAGGCAAATGTCGCCGGTCATCGCACGCTCATGACCGCTTACCATGCTGACCTCGCCGCGCTGAGTGTGCCACGCTACACCAGCTATCCAACCGCAGTTTCGTTCAGCGGGAAGGTGGGAGCTTCCGAACAACGGCAAGCGCTGGGAGCGCTGGCCGATGACGCAAAGCTCTCGCTCTACCTGCACGTTCCCTTTTGCGAGACGATCTGCTGGTACTGCGGGTGCAACACCGGTGCCGTCGGCCGCGCGAGCCGGGTCACCCGGTACGTCGAGGCGCTGCTAAGTGAGATTGAAACGGTAGCGCAGCTCGTCCGCGGCTGCGTCACCCATGTCCACTTCGGCGGCGGCAGCCCCAATGCCCTGCCGGCAGCCGAGTTCAGTAGGATCTGCGCGGCGCTTCAGCGATCGTTCCGGGTCGACCCTGCCGCCGAATGGGCTGCGGAACTCGATCCGCGTAGTCTCGACGCCGATTATGCCCGCACGCTGGCCGGCTGCGGTATCACGCGGGCCAGCCTCGGCGCCCAAACCTTTTCCCTGCGGATCCAGCAGCAGATCAACCGAGTACAGCCGTTCCGGGAGGTGGCGCTCCGCGCGGCCGAGCTGCGCGCGGCCGGTGTTGCCGCCATCAATCTCGACCTCATGTACGGACTGCCCGGCCAGACGCTGGATGACATCGCATGCACGCTTGCGCGGACGCGGTTGCTTGCACCCTCCCGTGTGGCGATGTTCGGCTACGCGCACATGCCCCGGATGCTGCCGCGCCAGCGCATGATCGACGACACGCTGCTGCCGAACGCGCATGCTCGCTTCACGCAGTCGCTGCTGGCTCATGAGATGCTCGAGGAGCAGGGTTTTGCCACAATCGGCTTCGACCACTACGCCAGGCCCGACGACCCGCTCGCCGAAGCCGCGGCGGCCGGTCGCCTCCGGCGCAACTTTCAGGGTTTCACGGATGACGACGCCGATGCCCTGATCGGCCTCGGTGCTTCCGCAATCAGTCAGGTGGGCAACGTCATCGTACAGAACGGGAAGCACCTCGGTCGGTATGTCGAAATGGTGAACTCCGGTGGGCTGGCCGGGGTCAAAGGCGTCACGCTACAGCCGACTGATCGTGCGCGCGGCTGGGTGATCGAGCGGCTGCTCTGCGACGGGCAGGTGGACCTGGACATCGCGCACCGGACGTTCGGCATTCGTGGACTGCTCGACCGAAGGGCTCATGATCGGCTGGAAGATCTTGTGCTGCGCGGCCTGGTGACGATCTCGGGCGCGACGCTCGCGCTGACCCCGGAGGGGAAGCCCTACGCCCGCCTGGTCGCTAGCGCGTTCGACGAGCACTCGGCGCTCAACGTCCAGCGGTTCAGCCGCGCAGTCTGATCTTCGGGCGCAAAAAAGCGGCCACGTCGGGGAACCGGCGTGGCCGCTGAGTTCGGCCGGAGAAAGGGCGTTAGAAGCGCATGCCGACGCCGACGCCGATTACCAGCGTGTCAATCGGCGTCCAAAAAGGACCCCCTATCGGCGTCCAAAAGGGACCCCCTTCGTCGAGCAGCGTTACGGGTATGACGGGTGCACCGTTCGCGCTGGTTGCGGCGTAGGGCGGGCGTAGCCCGA
>NZ_QQWV01000069.1:0-10884 GCF_003951715.1 Sphingomonas sp. ABOLH
TCGGGCTACGCCCGCCCTACGCCGCAACCAGCGCGAACGGTGCACCCGTCATACCCGTAACGCTGCTCGACGAAGGGGGTCCCTTTTGGACGCCGATAGGGGGTCCTTTTTGGACGCCGATTGACACAGGCGCGCCGCTGACAGGAATTGCGTCCGGGTCTTCGCGGTCCAGCGCGCCTTCCGCCTCGCGTCACCAACGATCTTGGGATTGTCGGCGATGAAGCGTTCCGCCGCTTGGGTCGGCGTCATCGATGCCCATGGCTCGGCGACCTGGGACTCCGGCGGCGGCGCCGTGGTAGCAACGGCCGCGGGTACAGCGGCAACCGCAGCGAAGGGCATCGGCCCAGACGCGGCGCGATCGTCGATCATGCCAGTCCACATCGTTGCGGGATCGACCAGTCGCCGCCGATATTCGAGAGCGGCGGCGAGCCGTCCTTCGAGATTGACCTTCCGGGCAATGTCGAGATTGTCGGCGGTTTCGCATACGCCTGACGCGCGAAGGTCACACGCGGCCTTGTCGAGGGACCGGTCACGCCAGTCTGGTCGATCGGCAAAGAAGTCGATCAGTGTCTCCTTCTGGTCGTCCGTCAGGCTTGGAAATCGCGCCTCGACATGCTCGCGACTACCGACGTTCGTTGGGACGCCATTCACGACGAAATCCCGGAGCATTGCTTCGTAGATGCCGACGAGGCCCTCGATCAAAAAGGTGGCGTTCGGATCAGTACGCTGGAATCCGACGTGGACCAACTCGAGATGGTCGCGCATCTCCTCCATCGCCCTACGGAAGATCCCGGCCTTTTGGGTCGTTGTCAGGCTTGCGGCTCCGCCGTCCTGGCCCAAGGTCATTTTCAAAGTCTCGCTCTTCGCGGTCATCGCGCACCCCATGCTGCGCGCCACCGCCTGGGCGGTAGTTCGGAGGCTGAGGCGTAGGGTGAAAGGCTTACCAACCTGAAAACGGACGGTACGGCGCCAGTAATAGACGGCGCCTCTGCGCTCGACATTTTGAATTGCAGGCACGGCATCTCCACATGGAGCCGTCACACCCACCGGCCCAATCCAGTGGCTGAGACCAATTTTCTGCCGCTAAAACAATAACTTAGATGGCAAATTGGCTGGGGCGGCAGGATTCGAACCTACGAATGCCGGTACCAAAAACCGGTGCCTTACCGCTTGGCGACGCCCCAGCGACCGCGCGTTGCGCGGTGGGGAGGCACTAGGGAAGTCCGGCGCGTTGCGCAATGGGATTTGCATGCGCCGTCTTCGCGGGAAACCTGTGCGTTCTGGGTCGTTGTCGGGTCACCTACCCAGGAAGGAAAATCCATGTCGAACAAGAGCCCCGCCGAAATCCGCGACGCCATGTGGAAGGCGATGGCGGCCAGCCCCTATGTCATGCTGGGCCTGACCGGCAAGCACCAGCATGCCGAACCGATGTACGCCGTGCTGGACGAGGACGCGCACAGCGAATTCTGGTTCTATACCAAGCGCGACAACCGTGCAGCCGAGGGCGGTCCGGCGATGGTGCAGTTCGTCGCCAAGGGGCACGACCTGTTCGCCTGCATCGCAGGCACGCTGACCGAGGAAAGCGATCCGGCCATCATCGACAAATATTGGTCGAAGCAGGTCGAGGCTTGGTACGAACAGGGCCGGCAGGACCCGTCGCTGCTGATGCTGCGCTTCGACCTCGACGATGCCGAGGTGTGGGAAACCGACCAGTCGCTGCTCGGCAAGCTGAAGATGTTCACCGGCCAGACGATCAAGGGCGGGGACGAAGCCGGCAGCCACGCCGTCGTCGACGTCTGAATGGACGAAGGGCGGGGGTCTTGCAGCCCCCGCCCTTCCCGTTCCTTGTACCCGAACTAACGGATCAGCCGTCGTGGCGGGCGATCCATTCCTCCAGCACCGGCGCGATGCGGTTGCGCCATTTCGATCCGTTGAAGATACCGTAATGGCCGACCTCGGGCGCCATATGGTACTGCTTCATGTCGTCGGGCAGCGCGGTCGCCAGCGTCAGCGCGGCGCGGGTCTGGCCCAATCCCGAAATATCGTCGCGCTCGCCCTCGATCGCGAGGATCGCGGTGTCGGTGATCGCGCCCGGATCGACCGGCCGCCCGCGATGCTTCATCGTTCCTTCGGGCAGGGCATGGGTCTGGAACACCAGGTCGATCGTCTGGAGATAGAATTCGGCGGTCATGTCGCACACCGCGCGATATTCGTCATAGAAACGCTGGGTCGCGCCCGCGCCTTCGCCATCACCCTGCACCAGATGCTTGAACATCTCCCAGTGCGAGATCATGTGGCTGCCCAGGTTCATGCTCATGAAGCCGGCCAGCTGCAGGAAGCCCGGATAGACGCGGCGACCGGCACCGGGATAAGTCATCGGCACGGTCGCGATGACATTCTGTTCGAACCACGCGTGCGGCCGTTCGGTCGCCAGAATGTTGACCGCGGTCGGCGCCTGCCGCGTGTCGATCGGCCCGCCCATCATGGTCAGCGTGCGCGGCCGGTTGGGATGCTCGTCCGCCCCCATCAGCGCGGTCGCGGCATAGACCGGGACCGAGGGCTGGCACACCGCCAGCACATGCGCGCGGGCATCGCCCGTCTCGCCGATCTTTTCGAGGAAGGCGATGACATAGTCGATATAGTCGTCGAGGTCGAAGCTGCCGTCGCCGACCGGCACCAGCTTCGCATCGCGCCAGTCGGTGATGTAGACATCGGCGAAGGGGAGCATGCGTTCGACCGTGCCGCGCAGCAGCGTCGCATAATGGCCGCTCATCGGCGCGACGATCAGCAGCTTGGGGCTGCCCTCCACCCCTTCGCGGACGAAGCGCTTGAGCTGCCCGAACGGGCGGCGCAGCACGATCTCCTCGCGCACCGCCACCGGCTTGCTGTCGATCGTCGTGGTGGTGAGGCCGAAGGCCGGCTTGCCGCGCGGCGCGGCGGCATGGGCGAACACCTGCAACGCCGATCCCAGCACCGGGCCACCACCGAAATAGGCGAACGGATTGCTGGGGTTCTGCAACAGCCCCGCGCTGAAATTCGCCATCGCGCTGGCCCCGGCCAGCAGCGAGCGTTGCCATTCATAAGCGTCGTACAACATGGGCATCCCCGGACCTTCTCTGACGGGGACTACCCGTACCAGTGAAAATATAGCGATTCGTTGCCATCGGCAACGCTTCGAACGTCGCACGCCAAATCTGTCCCTGCGCTGAAAGCGCATGCGTGGACACATCATCGCGTCCCTTCGATACGTTGAAGCAATGACGGGGTCGGAGGTTCCCTTTGCGGTCGCCCGCCCCAGGCGCTAGGCAGCGCCATGGCCGACACGCCCCCTGCCCCCGATCGTGCGAAGATGCTGCCGGCGCTCCGGCTGATCTGGCGCTTCACCATCCGCTACAAGCTGCAACTGGTCGGCGCGCTGGTGTCGCTGGTCACCGCCGCGGTCGCGACATTGTGGATCCCGCGCACCTTTCAGAAGGTGGTCGACAACGGCTTTGCCGAAGGGGCGAGCGTCAGCGAGATCGGCGTCTATTTCGAAGGGCTGCTGGGCGTCGTCGTCGTGCTGGCGATCGCGACCGCCGGGCGGTTCTATTTCGTGTCGTGGCTGGGCGAACGGACCGTCGCCGATCTGCGGCTGGCGGTGCATCGCAACCTGCTGACACTGTCGCCCGGCTGGTTCGAGGAAAACCGCCCGTCCGAGATCGCGTCGCGCCTGACCGCCGACACCGCGATCGTCGAGGGGATCGTCAGCACCACCGTATCGGTCGCGCTGCGCAACCTGCTGGTCGGCGTCGGCGGGGTCATCTATCTCTTCAGCCTGCAACCCAAGCTGACGCTCTACCTGATCGTCGGCATCCCGGTGATCGTGCTGCCGATCATGTGGCTGGGCGGGCGGGTGCGCAAATTGTCGCGCAGCAGCCAGGACCGGATCGCCGACATCGGGACGGTCGCGTCGGAGACGCTGGGCGCGATGAAGATCGTGCAGGCGTTCGGGCAGGAACGCCGCGAGAGCGAACGCTTCGCCGATGCGGTTGATCGCGGCTTCGCCACCGCCAAGAAACGGTTCGCGACGCGGGCGATCATGACCGCCTTCGTCATCGGCATGTTGTTCGCCGCGATCACCCTCATCATGTGGGATGCGGTCAGCGACGTCGCGGCGGGGCGGACGACCGGCGGCGCGATCACCGCCTTCGTGCTGACCGCTGCGCTGGTGACCGGGTCGTTCGGCGCGCTGACCGAAGTCTATGGCGATTTGCTGCGTGCATCGGGTGCCGCCGGGCGGCTGGCCGACCTGTTGGCGCAACGCCCGGTCATCGCCGCGCCGGCCAATCCGGTCGCGCTGCCCGAACCGGCGCGCGGCGCGGTGGCGTTCGCAGGCGTCACCTTCCATTATCCGACCCGCCCGGAAGTCGCCGCGCTGACCGATTTCACGCTCGACGTGACGCCGGGGGAGACGGTGGCGGTGGTGGGCCCGTCGGGTGCCGGCAAGTCGACGCTGTTCCAGCTGATCCAACGCTTCTACGATCCAGAAGCCGGCCGCGTCGCGGTCGATGGCGTCGATGTTCGCGATGCAGATCCGGCGGCGGTGCGCGCGCGGATCGCGATGGTCCCGCAGGAAACCGTGATCTTCGCCGCCTCCGCCCGCGACAATCTGCGCTACGGCCGCTGGGATGCGAGCGACGAACAGCTCTGGGCCGCCGCCGATGCCGCCAATGCCAGTGCGTTTCTGCGCGACTTGCCCGACGGTCTCGACACCTATCTGGGCGAAGGCGGGGCACGGCTGTCGGGGGGCCAGCGGCAGCGGGTGGCGATCGCCCGCGCGCTGCTGCGCGACGCGCCGATCCTGTTGCTGGACGAAGCGACCTCGGCGCTCGATGCCGAGAGCGAGCGGCTGGTGCAGGATGCGCTCGACCGGCTGATGGCGAACCGGACGACCCTCGTCATCGCGCACCGGCTGGCGACGGTACGCGCGGCGTCGCGGATCATCGTGATGGATCAGGGTCGGATCGTCGAGAGCGGCCGACATGGCGAGTTGATCGCGCAAGGCGGGCTGTATGCGCGGTTGGCGAATCTGCAGTTTCAAGAGGCAGGGTGAGGGTAAGGTAGCGGCGCTACGCTCCTCTTCATCACCCCGGACTTGATCCGGGGTCCCGCTTCTTCCCGACCGCCGGAAATAAGGCGGAACCCCGGATCGAGTCCGGGCTGACGGCCGGGTTGGAGCGCTGCATTCCCACCTCAACCGTTCGGTTCGAGCAGCTTCGAGCTTGTCGAGAAGCGTCCGTCGAGAACCCTGAGTTTGGGGCAACCCCTTCTCGACTTCGGTTCTCGACAGGCTCGAACCTGCGCTCGAAGCAAACGGGAGAGGAGGGTAGCCCCCTCACGCCACCGCCGACACCAATTCGCTCGCCCGCCCCTGCAACTGCCGGCTGAGCCCCGACAGTCCCTCCACCAGCCGCGTGAGCATGCCCGCCCGGTCGCCGATGCCGTCCGCCGCCGCGGCGATCGCCCCGGCCCTGGCGTCGATGTCGGCGCCCGCCCCGCGCGCTTCCTCGACCCGTTCGGCGATCGCCTGGGTGGTCCTGCGCTCGGCGGCGACGGCCGTGCCGATGGTCGTGGTGATCTGGCCGATCGCCGCGATGGCGCTCTGCACCGCCGCCTGCCCCTGCCCCACGTCACCCAGCAGCAGGTGGACCGCATCCACCCGGCGTGCGATATCGCCCGCCGCCGCTTCGGTCTGACGCGCCAGCGACTTCACCTCGCCCGCGACGACCGCGAAGCCCGTGCCGGCCGCCCCGGCGCGCGCCGCCTCGATCCCGGCATTCAGCGCCAGCAGGTTGGTCTGCTTGGCAAGGCCGCGGATCAGCGCCAGCATTTCCTCGATCGTGGTCGCCACGTCGGACAGCGATCGGACCTGCGTGCCGGTGCGCTCGACCGCCGCGCTCGCCTGTTCGCGCAGGCGCAGCGCCTCGCCCGCGTCGCGGGTAATGCGTTCGATAGACTGGGCCAGCGCCCGGCCGCGCTGTTCGATATCGACCATGCCGACCGCCGTCTGGTGCGCGGCGGCGGCGACCGATGCGGCGCTGCCATGGGTCGTGGTGGCACGCTGGTCCAGCTCGGCGGCGACCCGGCCGATCGCGCTGCAGGCGGTGCCGATATCGTTCGCCAGCGCCTTGATCCCCGCCTCGAACGCATTGGCGGCGGCATGGACCCGCTGCGACCGCGCCTGCGCCAGCGCCGATGCGTCGCCATGCCAGCGGCTGGCCATGCGCAACAGCTGTTCGGGATCGAGCAGCGCGAGGAACGTCCCGTGCTGCACCAGCACGACGCCCCGGTCGCTGTGCATCGCCAGCAGATCGGGCAGCGGCGTGTCGTGATCGGTGACGGTCGCCGGGCGGATCAGCTGCGCGATGGCATCGCCGAAACTGGGGTTGCGCAGCAGGGCATGGCCGAACGGGTTGAACAGCAGTTCGCGCACATCCAGCTCGCGCAGCACCCCCACCGGCTGCCGCCGTTCGTCGAGCACCGCCAGCAGGCGCAGGTCATGATGGCGCCGGAACCGGTCGACGACCTGCGTCAGGGTCGCGTCATGACCGATCGTCAGATGATCGGCCATCAAAGCCGGGTCGAGGCGGGTATGCTGAACCATTGCCTGGCAAGCGATAGGTGCGCCCGGTGAATCAGGCGCTAACCGGGCGTGACAGCGAGATGACAATGATCGTTTTCCTGGAAGAAACCACCGCCGGTCATTCGCTCGCGACCGGTTCCCATGCCAGCGACAATGCTCCGGCCGGCGCGCCCGCCACCGCCCGGCCACCGCGCGCGCCGATCCCGGCGACCAGCGCGTCGCGCTGCGCGGTCGTGCCGCCGCTGACGACGATCCCCCGGTTCAACCGCGCCGACAGCCATGCCGCGTCGTCCAGCGCGCGGGCATCGGCCACGCCGGCCTGATAGGCGATCGGCGGCGGCGCATCGCCGGCGATCGGTGGCACGACCTCGACCTGCCAACCCGGCGCGGCGGCGCGGGCGCGCGCCTCGATCGCGCGATAGCCGCGCGGCGGCAAACCCGGCAGCTCTGCGGCGACCGCGCGGACGCTGCGGCCGGCGTCATCGACCTGCATCGCATCGACCGCCGCACCGGTGACCAGCGCCACCTGCGCCATGATCCGGTCGCGCACCGGGCCGAAGGTCGCGCCGGCACGTTCGTTGACCTTGGCGATCTGCGCCGCCTCGGTCGCCTGCTGGTCCATCGAGCTGCGGATCTGGTCGACATGCAGGTCGAGCCGCCGGTCCAGCCGCTGCCCCAGTTGCGCGGCGAGCGCGCCATCGGCCTGCGGGTCGAGCTTCGGCGTCAGCACCACCGCACGCACCCGCACAGCGCTCCGGTCATAGGTGATTTCGAGCTGGCTGAGCCGCGCTTCGCCCGGAAAGCGCGACAGGATCGCGCTGCGCACCTGTCGCTGCGCGACCGACTCGAACGCGATCTGGCGCAACGCCGCGACCAGCGGCACCGACAGCGCCAGCATCGCGCCGACGAACAGCACGATCTGGAACGTGGTGTTGCGCGGCGTCAGGTGCCGGCCAAAGCCGTAGATCCGCGCCATCGCGGCGGCGGTCAGCGCGATGGTGATGAGGTTGGTGAAGAACAGCAGCAGCGCCCCGCCCGCCACCGTCGCATTATCGGTCGCGATGCCGAAGCCGACGACGCACAAAGGCGGCATCAGCGCGATGGCGATCGCGACCCCGACCACCGTCGCCCCACGCCCGCGGATCAATGCATAGGCACCGGCGATGGCCGACAGGAACGCGACGAGCAGGTCGAACAGCGTCGGCCGCGTCCGCCCGGCAATCTCGGTCGTGATCGTCTGGATCGGCGACAGCGCGACCAGCAGCGCCGACAGCCCGACCGCCAGCCCCGCCCCGATCGCCAGCGCGATCAGCGACTTGCGGATGTCGGGCACGTCGAGCACCGCGATACCGAAGCCGAGGCCAATGATCGGCATCATCAGCGGCGAGATCAGCATCGCGCCGATCAGCACCGCGACCGACGGCATCAACAGCCCCAGCAGCGACAGCGCCATCGACAGCACGATCATCAACCCATAGCGCGGCGACCAGCCCGCCTCCTCGGCCACCTGGCGCAGCACCGCATCGTGATCGACCGATCCGATGACGTTGATCCGCCACCAGCGGCGGAACCGGCCGCGACGGTTGCGCGCCGGGACGTCCTGCACCGCGACGTTCATCGCTTGCGGCCCTGATGGCGGATATTGGCCGGACGCCCGCGGCGTTTCAACATGCGCTGCGGCGGTCCCTTGCGCCGGTCGCTCCCCGCCGACCCCTTGCCATCGGGCAGTTCGAAGCGCAGCGCACCCGATACCGGATTGGCCTCAGCCAGCCGCAGTTGCAGCCGCTGTCCGGCGGCGAAGGTCTCGCCGCTCTGGTCGCCGATCAGCGATTGCGAGCTTTCGTCGAACCGGAAATATTCGGTGCCCAGGTCGCGCGCGGGGACCAGGCCGTCGCCGCCCACCCCCTCGACCGTGGCGAAGAAGCCGAAGCTGGCGACGCCGGTGATCCGCGCCTCCATCACCGTGCCGACATGTTCGGCGAGGTACGCGGCGACATAACGGTCGACGGTCTCGCGCTCCGCCTCCATCGCGCGGCGCTCGAGGCCGCTGATCGCCTCGCCCACCCGTTCCATGTTCGCGGCGTCGTCGGCGGGCAGCGCCCCTTCGCCCAGGCCATAGCTGCCGACCAGCGAGCGATGGACGATCAGATCGGCATAGCGGCGGATCGGCGACGTGAAGTGGGCATAGCTGCCGAGACCAAGCCCGAAATGGCCATGATTCTGCGGACCGTAGAACGCCTGCGTCTGGGTGCGGAGAATCTGCTCCATCACCTGCGGTCGGAAATCGGCCTCGCCGATCCGGTCGAGGACATGGTTGAACGTCGCGGGGCGGATCACCTGCCCCAGCGCGAACGGCACGTCGAAGGTTTCGAGATAGTCCTTCAGCGCCACCAGCTTCTCGCGCGTCGGCGGTTCGTGGACGCGGTACATGACCGGCGCCTTCTTCGCCTCCAGCGCCTTGGCCGCCGCGACATTGGCGGCGATCATGTAATCCTCGATCAGCCGCATCGAATCGAGCCGTTCGCGCGGGGCGACCGAGAGGATGCGGCCCTTCTCGTCCAGCACGATGCGCCGTTCGGGCAGGTCGAGGTCGAGCGGCTCGCGCTTCGCCCGTGCCTTCGCCAGCGCCGCCCAGCACGCCCAGAGCGGTTTCAGCGCGTTCTCGACCAGTTCGGCCGGCACCGGGGCGTCCGCCGCGCCGTCGATCGCGGCCTGCGCATGTTCATAGGCGATGTTGGCGGCAACCCGGATCACCGCGCGGGTGAAGCGCCATTTCCTGAGCGTCCCGTCCTTCGCGATGGTCAGGTGGCAGACCAGCGCCGCACGGTCCTGTCCGGCCTTCAGCGAACAGACGTCGGCCGACAGGATTTCGGGCAGCATCGGCACGACCCGGTCGGGGAAATAGACGCTGTTGCCACGCGAGCGCGCCGACTTGTCGAGTTCGGAGCCGGGGCGGACATAGAAGGATACGTCGGCAATGGCGACGATCGCCTGCCAGCCGCCTGCATTGTCTTCGCTGTCGTCGGCCTTCGCCCAGACCGCATCGTCATGGTCGCGCGCGTCGATCGGATCGATCGCGACGATGGGAAGGTGACGCAGGTCTTCGCGGCCCGAAATCCTTCCCGCTTCGCGGGGAGGGGGACCAGCCACAGGCTGGTGGAGGGGGGTGTCCGCATCCGCCCCCGCTGCATCCTGCGGCGCGCGCCCTTCACCGTCCTGCGGACGGTCCCCCTCCCCGCGGGGCGGGGAGGATTTGATCGGATATCCCGCTACCTTCCGCGCCTCCGCCAGCACCTCCTCCGAAAAGACGTCGGGAATGCCGTGCTTGTGGATCGCAATCAGCGAGAAGCTGCGCGCCTCGAACGGATCGCCCAGCCGTTCGACGACCCGCGCGGTGATGCGCGGCGGGCGGCCGGCCATCGCCGCCAGCACCAGATCGCCGGGCGCCGCACCGCCGGCGTCGGACACCGGCACCTCACGGCGTTCCTTCTTGTCGACGCCCTGCAGCCATAGCTTGTCGCCCTCGGCGCGCAGCACGCCCAGCACCGCTTCGGCCGCGCGGTCGAGCTTCTTCATCGGGTAGGCGGCCCAGCCGTTCCCGGCTTCCTCCGTCCGCGCCAGGATGCGGTCGCCGATGCCCAGTGCGCTGCGCCGGCCGCGCTCACGCACGCGGACGCGCGGCGGAGGCGTCTCCGCCTCCCAGCGTTCGGGCACCGCCCAGAGATTGCCGCCGTCATCGACATCGGCGACGCGCAGCACCGTCACCTTGGGCAGGCCGCCCATCTTGTGAAAGGCGCGGCCGGGCGCGCTGTCGATCAGCCCCTCGTCGGCCATGTCCTTGAGCAGCGCCTTCAACGAAATCTTCTGCTGCGCCGACAGGCCGAAGGCGCGCGCGATCTCGCGCTTGCCCGCCGGGGTATCCGACGTCTGGATGAAATCGATAATCTGCTCACGCGTGGGCAGGCCGGGCGGCGTTTTGGTGCGTACCATCGGCCATGACATAGAGTGCCCTGCCCGTCAGACCAATGGCGTATCGTCAGGGAGCCGATCCGCCGCCTGCCCGTTGGGGGTCAATCCACCCGGAATGGAGACGACCATGGGCATTTTCGAACGCATCAAGACGCAGATCTTCGGCAAGGACGGCGGCCCGTTCGGCGACAATTATTTCGGGCAGAAGAAGGACGCCCCCGCGCCGCAGCCGACGCCAGCACCCGCCCCCGCGCAGCACGCCCCGGCACCCGCCGCACCCGCTCCCGCTGCAG